>JBDZVW010000315.1:0-3633 GCA_040255885.1 Betaproteobacteria bacterium | reverse complement strand
GGCAGGTCCAGGTGCGCGACGAAGCGCACGTCGGGCTTGTCGATGCCCATGCCGAAGGCGACCGTCGCGACGATCACCAGGGCGTCCTCGCGCGCGAAGCGTTGCTGATGAGCGGCGCGCATCGTGTGATCGAGCCCGGCATGGTAGGGCAGGGCGGAGATGCCCTGCTCGCACAGCCATGCTGCCGTTTGCTCGACCTTGTTGCGCGACAGGCAGTAGACGATGCCGGCCTCGTTCGCGTGCTCAGCGCCGATGAAGCGCAGCAACTGTGTCCGGCCGCCGCCGCGCTCGGCGACCCGATAGCAGATATTGGGCCGGTCGAAGCTGTGAATAAACGGCTGCGCATCGTGCAATTGCAGGCGCTCGACGATCTCGCGCCGCGTCGAAAGATCGGCGGTCGCCGTCAGCGCGATGCGCGGAATAGTCGGAAAGCGTTCGGCCAGTGCCGCGAGTTGCAGATATTCCGGCCGGAAATCATGGCCCCATTGCGAGACGCAATGTGCCTCGTCGATCGCGAACAGCGCGATCTCGCAGCGGCCGAGCAGGTCGAGACAACGCGGTTGCATCAGCCGTTCCGGCGCGATGTAAACCAGATCCAGCGTGCCGGTGAGCATTTGCTGCTCGACGGCACGCTGTTCCGCCGTGCCCAGGCTGGAATTGAGATAGGCCGCGGCGATACCCACTTGGCGCAGCGCCGCTACCTGGTCAGCCATCAGTGCGATCAGCGGCGAGACTACAACGCCGAAGCCCGTGCGCAGCAGTGCCGGGATCTGGTAGCAGAGCGATTTGCCGCCGCCGGTCGGCATCAGTACCAGCGCATCGGCGCCGCGCGCGAGCGTTTCGATGATGGTCCGCTGACAGCCGCGAAACGCATCGAAGCCGAACGTCGTTTTCAGGATCGACTCGGGTGTCATGCCCTATTTGGGTTCGGATTGCCAATCGGCCGAGATTACCATTGCCGATGGCTGGATTCCCATGTGCCGCCAATGAACAAGCGCCTGCATACGGCCTATGCAGGCGCTGCGTATGATTTTGCTTACGCCAGACATATCCCCACTATCGTTGGTATGAGACCCGCGGCATAGGGCGTATCGCGCCTTGCAAAAAACCTTAACTCGAGGTTAATCATCATGGCGACGAAATTCAAAGTCGGTGATCACGTGACCTGGAACTCGGAGGCCGGGCAGGTCAGCGGCACGATCATCAAGGTGCATACCCAGGATTTTGACTACAAGGGTCACACGCATCGTGCAAGCGTGGCTGACCCGCAGTACGAGATCAAGAGTGATAAGACTGACCACATCGCGGCGCACAAAGGCTCGGCGCTGAAAAAAATCGGCCGCTGAGAGCCGTGCCGGTCGCACTCGGAGAAATAAAGGGGAGTCCTTCTAGGCGAAGTCCTTACGGCTGCCGGATGAGTCGGATATCCCGGTGACGATGTGGCTCGGACCAATCGCGTAATTGGGCTGCTGCGGGTCATTCCCCGAGCTCGCGGACGACGCGGCAAGGATTGCCCACCGCGAAAACCCGCCTCGGAATATCCCTGGTCACCACGCTGCCTGCCCCAATCACCGATTGCGCTGCGATTCGAACCCCGGGACAGATGATGGCGCCGCCGCCGATCCACACCTCATCGCCGATTTCGACGGCTTTGCCGAGCTCAAGGCCTGTCCTGCGCTCCTTCGCACTCAGAGGATGCGTCGCGGCGTAGACCTGCACGCAAGGACCGAACAGCACGCTGGAGCCGATCAGTACCGGCGCGACGTCGAGGACTACGCAATTGAAGTTGAAGAAGACGTTGTCGCCGAGCGTGATATTGCTGCCATAGTCGCAGTAGAACGGCGGCTCGATCCAGACACCTTGGCCGGCCGCGGGGATGAGTTCTTTTATGAAACGAGCGCGCTCGTCCTGCTCGTCGTCGCGACTGTCGTTAAGCGCTTTGAGGAGCAGTCTGGCATGGCGGCGCTCGGCGCAGAGCTGCGGATCGCGAGGGTCATAGAGCTCGCCACCCAGCATCTTTGTTTTTTCACTTTGCATCAAGTTCCCCGGAGCGCTCGAAGCTAGCTGACCGGTTCCGTGCAGACGCCGCTGTTCCGCTGCTAACTCGGCGAGTGGTGAATGACTTTGGAGCGCATGGCGGCGCCACATGCCCGACGCGGATTCATGATTGCCCTTCCTGAGGCATTCGTGGTGCTGACATCATCGTTTTCGGGTCTTTGTCCGGCATATATGTGGCTGTCGGCTAGGATGAATAGCTAGCCGCGATGGCGCGCCGCACAAATAACGCACACTGCTCAGCGCGCAGCCGCTGAAACGAGCTCAGGTGCTCGCGTGCATCACCTCGAAGAACAGGTCTCGGACACCCTCGATCTTTTGTGCGCCATGAAGCCGTGGAAGAAAGCTGAAATGAAGCTTCAGCGGAAAGGCATCAAAGCTGCCGCCAGTCTGCTTGCTACTAATAGTGGCACCTGATTGATCATACGTTGGGAAGTCTTCGGCGAGTACCTTTTCAAGCTCCACCGGACTGCGGTTCACAACGGTCTGCATCGGCTTGAGATCGGCAAATGTCAGGAAGGGAAACGTGAACGCTTCCTTTGCTGAGGGCGAGTCCCCGATCGCGAATACCCTCAGATCGCTGACGGTGATCGTGGGGTGGTGGTTCGTTGCCTTCAGATACACCCCAGCCGCCTCCAGCGGCTTGAGCTGACAATAGATCTCCATTTCGACATCCGGAGTGTTCAAGGCAAGAAACTGCTTCTTTGCTTCCTCTATCTGCGCGTTCGCCTGCTTGATCTGTTCTTTCGTATACCGACGCCCCAAAACAGCAAATACGATCGTGGCAGCCAAGGACAGAAGCGATATTACCGCTGCGGCCAGGGCAATTTGATCACTCGTTTCCACGATGCGCTCTTCGAAAACCTAACGAATACCGGCTCGGCCGGGTTCTATCATGAACCGAGAGCCGATGCGGCACTGGTCATTCACGGCTATTGAGCGCTGGACACGCTCGACGAGACCCTTATCGACCGTTAACGGACCGTCTTGTCGGGACAGTGGCTAATGCGGCACTCTAACGTGCCGAAATACCATAATGTACCGTAGAGCAGCTCGGTGCGGGGCTGCCGGTGTCGGGTTTCAAGGCGAGCGCTTGCGCGCAAGCGCTCCGATCCTGAATACGCTATCGCTCAGCCATACGAATACCAATTAATCGTGCTGACGCTGACTGCCTATCATTTCAACCTGTTTGCATTACCGAACGCCGTCGTAGCGGTCAGCCTCTTGCTCTGGGGATGGCTTCTGCGTTGGCGGGAGGCAGAATCCGCCACGGGGACATGGGCGTTAGGAGTTTCCATCGCAGCGGCGACGTGGCAGGTCGGCTTTGCCCTTGCCTATTGTTCGTTGACCCCCACGGTCGCATCGCAATGGATCGTGATAAGCCAAATCGGCGTTGTCTTCATCGCGCCGACTCTCTACGAGCTGCTCAGACGTCTGCTGGGGCTCGCCGGCTGGCGCAGCCGTCTGTCCCCGTGGATTTGGACGGCGTCCTTGGGCTTTTTTTATGTCCTGCTCGCCACCGATGCTTATCTGGGGCCACCGTATCGCTATTGGTGGGGCTATTATGCGCACTATCGT
>JBDZVW010000314.1:0-3647 GCA_040255885.1 Betaproteobacteria bacterium | reverse complement strand
TACCTGGAGTCGTTCAAGGCCGACCAGATCAACGGATCGGAGAGCAGAACGATCACGCTGAAATTGCGCGACAACACGATCACATTCAACGGCCTGGACTACCTGCTGAATTTCGTGCTGCCCAATTTCTTCTTCCACGTGACGACCGCATACGACATCCTGCGGCACAGTGGTGTCGAGATCGGGAAGCGCGATTTTCTCGGGAAACAGTGACGTTCGTTTTCGTGCAAACGAAAAAGGCAGTCACAGGGACTGCCTTTTTGACATTGGTGCCGTTGAGAGGAGTCGAACCTCCGACCTACTGATTACGAATCAGTTGCTCTACCAACTGAGCTACAACGGCGTATCGGGGAAATTCGTGCTGAAATCAGACGCCTTCGGAGCGGATGCGGACGATGATGTCGACGCCTTCCGTTATCATGCCATCCGGCAACGTCGGCAGGCCTTGCACCGAAACCGCCGTGGCGTCGATATCGGTCAGCTCACCGGTATCGATATTGTAAAAATGGTGATGCGGCATCGTGTTAGCGTCGTAGAACACTTTGTTCGGGTCCACGATGACTTCACGGATCAGATTTTTCCTGAGAAACAGGCTGAGCGTGTTGTACACCGTTGCTTTCGAAGTCTCACAACGCTGATCGTTGACCATTGCCAGCACCTGGTCGGCCGACAGGTGCCCGTGCCCTGAAAACAACGCGCGCGCGATCTCGATCCGCTGATGGGTCGGATTGATGGCATGGTCGCGCAGCACTCCCGCCAGGTCGTCGCGGCTGTAAACGGTCATCGTCATGCGTTGATTTTAATACGAGATTTAGACCGTGTCTAATGTAGGTTTGGGGCAAGTGCAGGGACAGTTCATTTTTTCAGGCGCCGCTCACCACCCCGTCCGCTGCGCGTGCGACCGTGACAGGCGAAGCAGGAGCCCGCGTAGCGGGTGCGACCCTGGAGCGGGATGCGGGCGCCTCGATTCACGGTCGCGCATCCTCTCCGCTGGCCGATCCCCTTCGGGGCCCCTCGGCCGACGCTCCGAGGCGCCACCCCTCTTCATGCGAGGAGGGGAGATGCGTTCGGTTATTCACCGTGCCGTTCCTTTCTCCCCTCCTGTTTTTAAGGAGAGGAGGGAGCGAAGCGGAAGGGGTGGTCGCCTTTTTCAGACGCCACTGCATCGGCATCAGGCCAGCCGTAGAGTTGTGGTGCCGAACCCCCGACGACCAGATCGGCACAGAGCCGTGCACTCGCCGGTGCCATCGTGATGCCGTAACGAAAATGTCCGGTGTTGACGTAAAGATTTCCGAAATGCGGATGGCGTGCGATGATCGGCAGATTCTTCGGCGAACCCGGGCGCAGGCCAGCCCAGTGGCCGACGCGCGGTAGCTGCGCCAGTTCCGGGAGCAACGCCTGCGCCTGTGCGGCGAGCCGGTCGCGCGCCGCCGGAGTCAGCGATTTGTCGAAACCGCGATCTTCGGTAGTGCTGCCGACGAGCACATGACCGTCGTCACGCGGAATGACGTAAACCCGCCCGTCGTAGACGACTGCCGATAGCCATCCGGGCCGCGCATCGTAGAGCAGCATCTCTCCCTTCATCGGCTTGATCGGCAGCCCGGCGGCATGCACGCCGAGCCAGGTTGCGCTCCATGCTCCGGCACACACGAGATAATTTCCGGCCTGCAGCACACCGCGCGAGGTAACCAGCGATACCACGTCGCTGTCCTCGATCTTGAATTCCAGCGCTTCGGTGTGCTCGCGAATTTCGACGCCCGCGCGTGTCGCCGCGCCCGCCAACGCCCGCATCAGCCGCGGGTTTCTGACTTGCGCAACCTGCGGCAGCCACAGCGCTTCGCAGTCCACGCCCAGCTGCGGCACTTTACTGCGGGCCGAGACGAATGCATGGGGAAAGCCGTGTTCGCCGCACCACTGTTGCGCACGGATTCCGGTGTCCGCCACTATCAGCATTCCCGATTGACGCCATTCGGGATCGACGCCCGACATCTCGGCGAGCATCGTCGTCCATTCCGGGTAAAGCGCCGCCGAATGCAGCGCCAGATCAGTCACCGCCGGCTCGTAATCCCACGGCATCAATGGACACAGCAGACCGCCGCCGGCCCAGGAAGCTTCGGCGCCCGCAGTACCGCGTTCGACGACGGTCACGGTCACACCGCGCCGGCGCAGTTCAAGCGCCGTCGCAAGGCCGATCACGCCGGCGCCGATGATCACACAATCATTCATCAACGTGCCGTCCGCCATTCACCATCACATACAGGCCGAACGTCTTGAAGGACCGGGTGCCGTGCCTGATCGACGAAAAACCAGCCGGGCATCACGCCGCCGGCTGCAGCGCCTTGGGCAGGGGAAAAGCCACTTTCTCGGCGATGCCTTCCAGGTTGCAAACTTCAGACGCGCCCAGTGCACGCAGCCGCTGCAGAAGCTGGCGCACCAGCACCTCGGGCGCCGATGCGCCGGCGGTGACGCCGATACGGGATTTACCGGCAAGCCATTCCGGCTGCAGTTCTTCGGCGCGATCGACCATGTAGGCCGGCACGCCCTGGGTCTGGGCCACTTCCCGCAACCGGTTCGAATTGGAACTGTTCGGAGACCCCACCACCAGCACCACATCACATTGCCGCGCCAGCGCCTTGACCGCATCCTGCCGGTTCTGCGTGGCGTAGCAGATGTCATCGCGCTTGGGCCCGACGATGTCCGGAAAACGCCGCTTCAGCGCATCCACCACCGCGCGCGCATCATCCACCGACAGCGTCGTCTGCGTGACGTAGGCAAGCTGGCTGCCGTCACGAACATTGAGCCGTTCGACGTCCTCTATCGTTTCGACCAGATAGATGCCGGCCGCCACCTGTCCCATCGTGCCCTGAACCTCGGGATGGTCGCGATGCCCGATCATCACGATCTCGCGCGTCTGGTCATGCATCCTCGCGACTTCGGCGTGAACCTTGGTCACCAGCGGGCAGGTTGCATCGAATACCTGCAGGCCGCGCGCGTCCGCTTCCTGCCGCACCGCCTGCGATACGCCGTGCGCGCTGAATACCACCGTGTTTCCCGGCGGCACCTCGTCGAGCTCCTCGACGAATATCGCGCCCTTCTGCCGCAGATCTTCGACGACGAAACGGTTGTGCACGACTTCGTGCCGCACGTAAACCGGGGCGCCGAAGGTTTCGAGTGCACGCTCCACGATGGCGATCGCGCGATCGACGCCCGCGCAAAAACCGCGGGGATTGGCAAGCACGACTTGCATGGGCGGGACTGTCAGTTGAAAAGCCTGAAATTATACACCGTTCAGCGTGGATCGCCGGCCCCGCCGATCCGGTGGCGCTGGCGAAAGCTGTCCCAGATCAGCAGCAGCGCGCCGCAGGTGATTGCCGAATCCGCAACATTGAACGCCGGCCAGTAATGCGGGCCGATGTGGAAATACAGGAAGTCGACCACCGCGCCCAGGCTCACGCGATCGATCACGTTGCCGATCGCGCCGCCCAGAATCAGCGCCAGCGCGATGCAGAACCACGCCTGCCGGCGATGGCGCACCAGCAGGGTCGCGATCACCACCACCGCCACGGCCGCCACCGCGATGAAGAACTGATACTGCCAGCCGGACGCCCGCGCGAACAGGCTGAACGCCGCGCCGCGGTTGAACACCA
>JBDZVW010000313.1:0-3653 GCA_040255885.1 Betaproteobacteria bacterium | reverse complement strand
GACGCCCGCCATGGACGTGTAGCCCATGACGATGTGAGCGGTCTCTTGCCACGGCCGAGAACATCATTTCCGCCGCCCGCCGGCCATGGCACCACGACGCGGATCACGCGCGACGGGTAGTTGTCGGCATGAGCCGGTGCAGAGCCAGCAATAAGTGAAAATGCAACAAGGCAGAAAAAACCGAATTTTCGTAGCGACATCATGAGATTCTCCTCCACGGTATTACGTCCGTTATGGGCGGATAGCGCCCGCGCCGGCCTACTGCAACGCCGGCACCGGCGTCCATCCGAAGTCATGGCCATTGAGGACAGCGGTCCGCCCGCCCGCCCGCTCAATCAGTTCCAATTGACGCTGCTTCGCGCGTCGATCGACTGCCTCGGGATCAAGCATCGATCGCAGCGCAGTTTCAAAACGTGCTACAACAGATGCATGATCCGGATCGGCAGCCCGATCGGTGAGCTCCTCCGGATCCTGTTCCAGATCGAAGAGCTGCGCGGGATATCCAACGTAATGCACGTATTTGTATTTTCCCGATCGCAGCATGAATACCGCCGAGGTGGAACCTACTGCGTGGTATTCGCTCATCACGGTCCGATCATGATCCGCGCCGCGCAACACCGAGTTCAACGATACGCCGGCAAGTGCCTCTCTGAAGTCAGGCGGCGGCGCACCGACACATTCCAGAAAGAACGGAAACAGGTCGAGATGGCTGACCGGTGTTTTGCAAACCGTGCCGGCAGGCAGTTCGGAACCGCCGACGATCAATGGCACGCCAGCCGATTCTTCGTACATCGTTGACTTACCCCACAATCCACGTGCGCCCAGATTGTCGCCATGATCACTGGTGTAAACGACACGCGTTTCCGCAGCCAGACCTGCATCATCCAACGCATGCAGAATGTTTCCGACATGCCGGTCCAGCATCGACGTCAACCCGAAATAGCCGGCAAGTGCACGCTTGACGTCGGCGCTGTTTTTGAAGTGTGCGTCGTAATTCATGTATTCCGAAAAATATGAAATGGCCGGGTGGTCGGGCCGACTGGCACTCGCGTAAAGTTTGGGTTCCGGCAATGTCCGTGACGCATATGCGTAGTAATGTTCCGGCGGAGCCGTGAGCGGAAAATGCGGCGCGACGAACGAGACAAAGAGCACCCACGGTTTTGCGGGTGATCGCCGGCCTGCCTCATGAAGCCATATCTGCGCCCGGCTTGCGATGTCACGATCATAGTGGGTATAGGTCGATTCTCCGGGCCCCGCCAGGCCGGCCAGCTTCGCACCGTCGCGCCGTGTCGACATGTCGCGGATTGAAGTCTTGAGATTGCCGGTACCGCCCGCAACGTGCATCGGCAGGATTTCTTCCGAAAAGCCGTGATCGTCCCCGGCCCGGCCACGAAAATGGAGTTTGCCGATCGACACGACCTCGTGCCCGAGCGAACGTAGATAGTGATGCCAGCTCGGAACCGTGCCGTCATACGGATCGGCATTGTCCCAGTAACCCATCTGCCATACGTGTCGTCCGGTCGCGAAGGCGGCACGCGCCGGAACGCAGATCGGGCTGGCGGTATAAGCGGATGTGAAACGGACACCTCGCATGGCAAGGCGGTCGAGATGCGGCGTCACCACGACGCAATGGCCGGCACTGCCCAGCACCTTCGGGTTATGCTCATCCGCCATCAGCACCAGCAGGTTTTTCGGTTGCATAGATTCCCCGATCATCAATGGTTGACATGTTGACAGGCACCATAAATTCTTTCAAATTATTAAGACTAATTAATTAATAATTATGGATAATATATGGAGATCCGGGATCTAAAATACCTGTCGGCGCTCATGCGTCATCGGCATTTCGGCCGCGCGGCAAAGGATCTCGGGGTGACGCAGCCGGCAATTACCAAGGCGGTGCAGCGGCTGGAAAGCGAATTCGGCGCATCATTGTTCCAGCGCACGACGCGAGGTGTCGTTCCGACGCACGCGGGGATCGCGTTATCAGAACGCGTCAGGCATATCGAGGAAGCAATCGAGACGACCCGGCGCGAAATAACCGATCTTGCCACCGGCAGCGCCGGCCATGTTCGCATCGGCAGCGGGGCGACGATGGCTGCTCACATGCTGCCACAGACCTGCGCGAAATTGCTGGCCGCGTTCCCCGACGTCATGCTGCACGTGGTCGGAGACACAAACGACAACCTGTTCAAAGCGCTGCGCAATGGCGAACTGGACCTGGTCGTCAGCGCGCTGCCCGACCGCACGCCGGAAGATCTGATACAGGAACGGCTGATCGATGACGAATTGATCATCATCGCGCGCGCAACACACCCGCTGGCGCACGGCCGTTATGTATCGTTCAAGGATCTTTCGGGAGCCCGCTGGGCGCTGCCGCCGCATCCCGTCCTATCACGGCAACTGCTGGACCGTTCTTTTCACATGCACGGCCATCCGCCGCCCTGTGCGATAATCGAAAGCAATTCCGCGCCGATGCTGCTGGAGACCGTCGCACGCTTCGACTTGATGACCTTTCAGCCACGCGCGAACGTGCATCGGGCACAGCGGCCGCGACTTCGCGAAATCAGGCTGCGAACGATACGCTGGCCGCGTCACATCGGGATCAGTTATCGCAAAAACACTTATCTTCCGCCAGCCGCGATCAAGCTCATTGCGTTTCTCCGCGACACCGCACAGAACATGCGATGAAGCAACCACGGTCCGTATGTCGGCATTGCCAGCCGTGCGAACCGATCAGTGCTCTGTATTCATCCAGCCGCGCGAACGATCTGCGCACCGCCAGCAACTTCTGTAGAAGAGACTGCCCATCACCCTGCAAGTGCTGCCGGGACGCACCGCTCAGGCAGCGCGCGCGCTGCGCCTGAACAGCTGCACCAGTACCGGCGGCGTCAGCAGCGTGGTCAGGATCACCATGATCACGACCACCGAAAACATCGTCTCGTCCACCACGCCGAGCTGTTTGCCGACCATCGCGAAAATGAGCCCGACCTCGCCGCGCGGCGCCATCCCCCAACCCACCAGCCAGCGATTGACGCCGCGTCCTGCAACCGCGCCCGCGATCAGCTTGCCGGCAAACGCGACGGCCGTGATCGCCAGCGCAATGCCGAGCACCGCCGGATCGGCAAAGCTGCCGAGATCGACTTGCATCCCGGTTACGACAAAAAACACCGGCACGAAGAAATAGCCGAGATGCTCGACCAGATCCTCATGATGATGTTCAGCATAACGATCGAGTGCGGCATTGATGCTGGTTGACGCGGGAAGGGGCACGTCGCGCAGCAGCGGCCGCACGTCGTGCACGATCGGTGGCGGGTTGAAATCGTGCAGGAATACCGGTTCGAGGAACAACCCGGCGGCAAATGCACCGACGATCGGCGCCAGCCCCACCGCGTGCGCCAGCCACGCCAGCAACAGCCCGATGCTCACCAATACGGTCAGCTTCATTCCGATACGAGCGTCGACGCGCGCAAAAAACTTCAGGATCCATGGCGCAGTGAATCTGCCGATGAGTATCGCGGCGGCGAGAAACATCACGGCCTCGACAATGATCCGCGCAACCTCGAAACCACTCACCGCGCCTTCGCGCACCAGCCCCGTCACCACCGCAAGAATCACCAGCCCCATCACGTCGTCGATCACCGCGGCACCGA
>JBDZVW010000312.1:0-3653 GCA_040255885.1 Betaproteobacteria bacterium | reverse complement strand
CAGACAAGTATCCAACAAGAAGCTCTCTCTAACCATACAAGGCGGGGAGCCCGCGCAGGCGGGCGGGGCGGTGGGTGGCGCTTGAAGAAGCCGATCGACTTGGCGCCGGCTCGGACAGCGTAACCACGTTTCCCGCTTCACTCATTTTGGCAAGAAGGAGAAATGCGGGCCGTTCTTGACACCCGCATGACCCCGTGTGAGCATCGACGCGATATTTGCGCAGTGACCGAGTCCGGATGGTTCGAAAAATTGTGCAAGATCCTTCAAACGTAAGCCGACAAAATTCACAACCCACAATGATCGTCCGTGACATCCTGACGATGAAAGGCAGCATGATCTTCAGCATTGGGCCGACGGATCGCGTTGCGGCTGGGATTGCCGCGATGGTGCAGCACGACGTGGGTTCGCTGGTGGTGATGGATCGGGACGTGATGGTCGGGCTGCTGACCTTTCGGGAAATCCTGCGCGCATTGGCGGCGGACGGCGCGGACGCCCGGACGGTGACGGTTGCCGACATCATGGTGCGTGAACCGCAAAGCGCGGGACCGGACGATGCGCTCGATCATTTGCGTGAAATCATGACGCGCAACCACATCCGCTATCTGCCCGTCGTCGAAAACGGTGAGTTGCTGGGCATCATTTCGTTCCACGACATTGCGCATGCGGTGATTCGCGAGACCGCATCGGAAAACCGCCTGCTGAAGCGCTATATCGAAGACCGGCCGGAGAATGGCGACAGCCAGTAGCGGTGCAGATCAGCGCATGAGCGCTGCTTCGAGTCTGCGGCCCGGCGTGCGTCCGCGCGAGGTGTGGGGATGGGCGATGTACGACTTCGCGAATTCCGGCTACACCACCGTCGTCATCACCGCAATATTCAATGCGTATTTCGTCGGCGTCGTCGCCGGCGGCAAGCCATGGGCGACGTTCGCCTGGACCGCGGCGCTTGCCGTTTCCTATCTGCTGATCATCGTCACCGCGCCGGCGCTCGGCGCGTGGATGGATGCGCGCGCCGCAAAAAAACGCGTGCTGCTGATCACCACCATCGGTTGTGTGCTGTTCACCGCAGCGCTGGCGTCGGTCGGGCCGGGTGAACTGTGGCTGGGCGTGGTGCTGGTCGTGCTGTCGAATTTTTTTTACGGCTCCGGAGAAAACGTGGCGGCCGCTTTTCTGCCCGGTCTGGCGGAAGGCGACGCGATGGGGCGCGTATCGGGCTGGGGCTGGAGTCTCGGCTATATCGGCGGCCTGATCAGTCTCGGCGCCTGCCTTGCCTACGTCAGCTACGCCAAGTCGCATGGCGCGGATGCCGCGCATTTCGTGCCGGGAACCATGGTGATCACGGCACTGATCTTCGCCGCATCGAGCGTGCCGACCTTCCTGTTCCTGAAGGAGCACGCGGTTCCGGTTGCCGGCAGTGCCGGCGTGGCGGCGGCATTCGCGCGCCTGGCGCAGACCGCGCGGCAGGCGCGGCGCCATACCGATCTGTGGCGCTTCCTGATCTGCATCGTCTGCTACCAGGCCGGCATCCAGGCAGTCATCGCGCTGGCGGCGATTTATGCCGAACAGGCGATGGGGTTCAAGACGGAGCAGACGATAGTCCTGATTCTGGTCGTGAACATGGCCGCCGCCGCGGGCGCGTTCATTTTCGGCCATGTGCAGGATCGTGTCGGACATTTCAGGGCGATCCTGTGGACGCTGATCGGCTGGATCGTGACGGTGCTGCTGGCGTGGAGCGCGAGCGGTCCGGTGCGGTTCTGGATCGCCGCCAACATCGCCGGTTTGTGCGTGGGCTCCAGCCAGTCGGCGGGCCGCGCACTGGTCGGCTACCTGAGTCCGCCGTCGCACGAGGGCGAATTCTTTGGATTGTGGGGTGTGGCCGTCAAGCTGTCGTCGGTACTCGGGCCCGTCACTTACGGGGCGGTGACATGGGTGACGCATGGCGACCAGCGCACGGCCATTCTCGTCACCGGCCTGTATTTCGTCATCGGCATCGCGCTTCTGGCCGGGGTCGACGTGGAACGCGGGCGGCGTGCCGCGTTGGGGTAGAATTCCGGCCGGGCGATTTCCTTTTCAATCGTTGAAAGGCGGTTGGCAGGTTTCTTGCTCGAATTTCGTTGTCCGGCATGCATCGGCCGAGGCCCGTTTCCCGAAATGACGGCCGGCCCTGCACCGAAATCGAAGAAACAAGGGTTCCGAAACAGGGGGGAACACCACAATATGCTCAAACAATTGAGCGAGACGGCGGCCCATCCGCTGGCCGATGCGGTGCGGGCGCGCGGCATCATTTCCGGCCTGCCTGCCGATGATCCGGCAACCGCTCTCGAAGAAGTGACGTTCTGGCTGGGCTCGGTGTCCCATGCCGACGGTTTTCAGCTCGATGCCCGCTTCACCAGCATCGACCTGCTGGATGCGGCCGCGCGGCCGCGGCAGCACGCGCTGCTGAACGAGTATCTGGTCCTTACCCGCAACCAGATTTTTCAGGAAAACCGGGTATGGACGGTGGCCTACAATTTCTGGAAGCAGCTTGGCCATGCCTATCTGCTGAGCGTCGATCTGTGCGCGGCCGGTGCCATCGGCGGACAGGGAGTCCGCAACAATCTGCCGCAAGTGGTGGCACGGGCGGTCAACGCGCTGGGCAATCAGCTCAAATGGCTGCTGCTGCGCTACAGCCCGATTGACGAGCGCATCTGGGAAGAGCTTTTCCGCATGTACCAGTTTGCCGAGGAAAAGGAATTCCACAACATCCTGATCGACCTTCATCCGGGTTCGCAGGGGCAGACATCGGTCAAGCGGGAACTGCTGAAGGCGTTGATGCTGGCGGTATCGTCAACCGACAGCCTGGTGCCGGCGAGTCTGGAAACGGCAGCGCAGACGATTGCGTATCTGGCGCCGGCATTCGCGATGGAGCCGCAACCGGCCGGCGGCTGCGGCTATGCGATCGATCTCGATCTGCCGCGTGCGCCGTGGCGCACGTTGAACGGCCGCCAGGCGGGATCGGCGTTGCGTTATTTCGGACCCGGCCGGACGCTGGTCGAACTGGACCGGCTGCTGGACGCGATGCGTACACGTAACGAACTGCCGCACGGAATCAATTTCGACGTGGCCGGCGACCCGGTGGACATTGCGCCGATCCTGCGCCATTTGCGCTCTCATTGGGCGGATGCGCCGCGCGGACGGCGCACCCAAAGGCGCCCGACCGCCACGCGGCTTACTGTCGTCGGCGGCCTGCACAGCATTCTGCACCTGCTCGATCCGCGCAATCCGGTGCCGGTGGCCGAGGATCGCGCGTCCGAGAGCTGGATCGTCGAAAACGTCAGCGACAGCGGTTTCGGCGCGATCGTGCCGCTGGTAAAGGGCGAATGGGTGCGCGTCGGCAGCCTGGTCGGCATCAAGCCGGAACTGGCGAAATACTGGGGCATCGGCATCATCCGCCGCATCGGCCGCGATCAGCACCGGCAGCTTCGCACCGGTATCGAAGCGCTGTCGCAGGCGGTGATCCCGGTGCGGATTGCCCGCGCCGAACCAACGTCGTCGGCCACGCCGGGATCAGATTTCGAGTCGGCGCTGCTGCTGTCCACCACGCCCGATGCCAGCGGCGAGGTGACACTGCTGCTGCGCAAGGGCCTGTACGATTCCGGTCATCGCTTCGAAATGGA
>JBDZVW010000311.1:0-3674 GCA_040255885.1 Betaproteobacteria bacterium | reverse complement strand
TCCACCGCCACCAGTCCGCCGCCGAACAGCACGCCGCTGTTGCGATCCAGCAGCGCGAGACCACCCGCCGCCGGCCCGCCGCGATGACAGATCAGCCGCAGCCTGCGCCCGGCGATTTGCATTTCGGTGGTGCCGTGCAGTGTGCGCGTCGGATACACGATGCGCGTTCCGGCCATGACCTCCGCGCCCAGCACCGAGCGCAGATTGCGGGAGCAGTCCCGACATTCCGATCGCATCGTCACCACTGTCCGCGCGCATGCGAATATCGGCACCCCGGGTGTGGCGAACGCACTGGTGCCAAGCACGTTTTCCGGCCGGGCCTGGGTATCGAACACCGCGGCAACCGGCTTGCGCGTGAGCTTGCGAATCGCCGCCAAAATGCGCTCTCCCTGTGCGCGGTTGGCACCGGTATCGATCACGATCACGCCGCCGGTGCCGATGATGAAGCCGGTATTGATCACATTGCCGCAATTCGCCGGTGCGGCTTCCTGCATCACGCCGATCAAGGCATGGACGCCTTCGGCAACTTGCTGCCGATGCAGCGCGCACGCATGAGCGAGGCCGGCAGCCGGCAGCGCCAGCACGAACAGCGCGACCCCGATCAGCCGCCGTGTGCCGGACGAATCGCGTCTCGTCATCTCGTCATCAAGTCAGCAGCTGCCACACTCAACGCAGCCGGAACACGATCGGCACCACGACGGTGAACCGGTGATCGCGCAGCGGCGCCGGCGGTTCGGGCAGCGGCAGCGCGCGTTTGACCATGTCGAGCGCCTCGTCGTCGAGAACCTGGTGACCGCTCGAGCGCTGTATCGTGATCCCGTCGGCCGTGCCCGGCGGCGTTACCGTGATCTCGATTTCCACCGTGCCCTGCCAGCCACGCATCTGCGCAATCCGCGGATAGTGCTGTCCGCCGGCGACGATTTGCGCCAGACGCTTGCCGTAACGGTCGAGCAGGTCGTCGACCCGCGGTGACGGCGCCGGTGACGGTGCTGCCGTTACCGGCGGCGTTGAGGGTTGCGGCGGAACCGCCGTCGAAGACGGCGGCGCCGGAGTCACCGGTGCGGCGTGGTGATGCTCCGGCGGCTTGGCCGCGCGGTGGCGGCGTGGCGCTTGCTTCGCCGCTTCAGGATGCGTGTGCCCGGGCGCGGGTTTCGGCTCCGGCTTCGGTTCGGCTTTCGGTTTTGGCGCAGACTTGGCCTTCGGCTCAGGGTTCGGTTTCGGAATGGGGGCGGACTTCGGTACAGGCGCCGGTTTCAATGCCAGCTGCGGCGACTGCGCTTCCGGTGCATTTTGCGGTGTGACGTCCGGCTGGGGCTGTGGCGGAACCGGTTTCTCCGGCCGGGCTTTCGGCGGCGATGGCGGGGGCGGAGCCGCTTCAGGTGGTGCCGGGGTGGCCGGCGGCCGCGGCGCTGGCGCCGGCGGCATCAACAGCACGTTCATCGTTTGCGCCATTTTGAACGCCGGACGCCGGAATCCCGGTGCCAGCAGGATGGTTGCCGCATGCAGCGCAAGTGAAACCAGCAGCGCGATCAGAAAAACATCATTTCTGCGCCGGTAACCGTCGTGCAATTGAAGTGTCCGCCGATACCCGCGGCCGTCGGAACTGCCCATGGAAGGTCAATCTTACCAGCCATGCCGGCGACCGGTCCGCGCAGCGGACCCGCGCGGGCGCTGGCCCGCTGCGCGCCGGAGTACCGTTACCGCGATTCAGTTGATGAGGTTGCCGTGCTCATCCACCAGCGGCACCCCGTATTCGGTGAGAATTTCGTTGATCCCGCTCTGGTTCTTTTTGATCAGCTCGCCGACTTGCTTCTGCCACGCCTTTTCGCCGAAACGCACGCCCATCGCGATCGAGAAATCGAACTTGATGCCGGGCTCCGGCTTGAATGGGACCACCACCAGCTTTTCGGCCGTGATCTTCTTCGCAAAATAACCGGCGATCGGTCCCCAGATGAATGCGCCGTCAAGCTCGCCCTTGCCCAGATCATCCTGCAGCAGCCGTCCCGGATAATTCTTCGGGTCGCTCGACATCTTCTGATACGGCACCATGCGGTCGATCATGCCGTTCTTCAGCAGCCAGTCGACCGGCGGCGTCTGCGCGAACGTGCCCAGCCGCAGTTTGTCGCGCGTGGCCGGCGGCAGCTTGAGCAGATCGTCCGGACTCTTGACGCCGTCCAACTTGCCGCCTTGCACGTAGACCAGCGTATAGACCGAACGATAATAAGGCTGGGTGGTCGCCGCCTGGTCGAATCCCGGCGGCACGCCCATCACCAGATCACATTTGTAATGGCCGTGCTCGTCCTTTGCACGCAGCGTATGGCGGATGAAGCCGAAGCGCTGCGGAAACCAGGTGTACTCCAGCTTGCGGTTCAGCGACTTCGCCAGCAGTTCGGCAATCTTGTTCTCGAAACCCGAGCCGTCGCGCATCGAAAATGGCGGATTGTCCGGATCCTCGCACACGCGCAGCATCTGCTGGTTGCCACTGGCGGATGGCGCCGCCGCGGCCGGCAGACAAAACAGGCCGGCCGCCAGCATGAGGATGATCACACGCACCGCGCACACAGTTGTTTCCGCCATCGATCTGCTGCAACTCCTTGCGTTCGTGCCGGACGACGGACCACCCGCCATCCGCCTGCTTCTATTTCTTCGCCTCGTCGATCGGATAGAGATGTCCGGGCTTGATCTTGCCGTCCGACCGCCCCTTGAGATAGGCATACAGGCCTTCCCAGTTCTGCTGCATCATCTTTGACGCCTTGAATGACGGCATCACCGTACCCGGCCGCCCGTTCATGACCGTGGTGTGAAACTGATCCTTGGTCAGCGTCTTCAGGCCTTCGACCAGTGAAGGTCCGACCAGACCTTGCTGTTCATTGCCGTGGCAGCGTGCACAGTCCAGCGCGCGCCACGTCTTCCAGCCCATCAATGTATTGTGGTCGACCTTGTTGCCGTCCTTTACAGTATATAACGGCACGGAAGATTTGTTTTCCTCCGCTGCGGTGCCGGACGCCGCCGCTCCCGGCGCGCCGCCGGCGGCTGCGGTCTGCATGGCAGCGCCCGCCGCAGCTTGCGCCGCCTGCGCTGCCTTGTCCGCCAGTGCGGCGGCATGGTTCGCCGCCGAGCCCGCCGAGTTTATTTTGCCTGCCGCCTTATCCGCCGCCTTGGCGGCCTCGCCCGCGGCAGCCTTGTCCGGCGCCTGCGCCACCTTGTCGGCTTCCTGTGCGGCCTCAGTCGCCGCGGAGGCCGCCTGCCGGACTTCGTCCGCCGCCTGTTTCGCCGCCTTGGCCGCCTGGGTTGCCGCTTCGGCCGCCGCCTGTGCGGCGTTTGGATGCGCGGCGCCTGCATCGGCGGCGAGGCACGCCCCCGCGACGCACAGCGAGAATGCACCCGCCACGACTGTCAAGACCTTCATCCCGAACCCTTGGAGATTAGTTGAAAAACACCGACATTCCGGCTGGCGCCGGAATGTCGGTCAACGTGGTGTTGCACGAGGAGAAACGACTTACTTCGATGATGCCATGTGTTCAGGCAGCGAGAACACCGTCAGCACGCCGCCCAGGGCCGTGTAGCGCGCGAGATCCTTGTAACCGCCGACCGCGCCCAGACCTTCGGTAGCGCCGTGAAGTCCGGCCGCCATGCCGATGCCGGCCCAGCCGCCGATGCCCGACAGTACACCG
>JBDZVW010000029.1:0-14557 GCA_040255885.1 Betaproteobacteria bacterium | reverse complement strand
GGCAAAAAGCGGGTGCCGAGTCCGGCCACCGGAAATACGGCTTTCGTGATTTGCGTCATGATTTTTCGTCCAGGAGCTTGAGCAGTGCTGCCTCGTCAATGATAGAAATGCCGAGCTCCTGCGCCCTGTCGTACTTGCTTCCCGGGTCGGAGCCGGCCACCACGTAATCGGTTTTCTTCGATACGCTGCCAGTAACATGGCCCCCCCCTGCTTCGATCTTGTCCTTTGCTTCGTCGCGCGTCAAATGCGGCAATGTGCCGGTGAGCACGAAATGCCGGCCGCGCACCGCGGCCCTGGCGCGGCCGCGCCGCTCGTCACGGGCCGGCGTGACGCCAGCCGCCAGCAGGCCGTCGACCACCGCACGGTTGTGCGGCTCGGCAAAAAAGCGCGCGATGCTCTGTGCGACCACCGGTCCTACGTCGGACACCCGCATCAGCATATCCTCGTCGGCCGTCATCAACTTTTCAAGGTCGCCGAAATGATCGGCGAGATCGCGCGCCGTGGTCTCGCCGACATTGCGAATGCCGAGCGCATAAATCAGCCGCGCCAGCGTCGTCTGCCGGCTGTTCGCGATCGCCGCCACCACGTTTGCCGCCGACTTGCCGGCCATGCGCTCGAGCCCGGCCAACTGGTCGGCAGTCAGATGATAAAGGTCGGCGGCTGTTTTCACCATGCCGCGATCGATCAGCTGGTCGACCAGCTTTTCACCCAGGCCCTCGATATCGAGCGCGCGGCGCGACCCGAAATGCAGCAGCACCTGCTTGCGCTGCGCCGGACAGAACAGCCCCGCGGTGCAGCGCGTCACCGCTTCGTCCGGCAGACGCTCGACTTTCGAGCCGCACACCGGGCAGCGCGCCGGCATCACGAATTCGCGCGCGTCGGGCGGACGCCTTTCGACGACCGACCGCACCACTTCCGGGATGACGTCGCCGGCGCGCCGCACCACCACGGTGTCGCCGATGCGGATGTCCTTGCGCCGGATTTCATCTTCATTGTGCAGCGTTGCATTGGTGACGGTGGCGCCGCCGACGAACACCGGCTGCAGCCGCGCGACCGGCGTCAGCGCGCCGGTGCGGCCGACCTGCACCTCGATCGCGGTCACCACGCTTTGCGCTTCTTCGGCCGGAAACTTGTGCGCCAGCGCAAAACGCGGCGCGCGCGACACGTAGCCCAGCCTGTCCTGATCCTCGAGATCGTTGACCTTGTAGACGACGCCGTCGATGTCGTAAGGCAGCGCCGCGCGTTCGGCCGCCATGCTTTTGTAATAACCGGTCAATCCGTCCGCGCCGCGTACCACCTGGCGCTGCCGCGCCACCGGAAAATGCAGTTGCGCCAGCAAATCCATCAGCTCGCTGTGGCGCTTGACGTTGAACGCGCGCCAGTCGTCGGCGCCGACGCCGTACGCAAAAAAACGCAGGTGGCGCTGCGCGGTAATTGCCGGATCGAGCTGACGCAGCGCCCCGGCGGCGGCATTGCGCGGATTGACGAACAGCCGTTCCTCGCGTGCACGCTGCGCCTCATTCAGCGCATCGAAATCACGTTTCAGCATCAGCACTTCACCCCGCACCTCCAGCAGCGGCGGCAACGCCTTTCCATCCAGCCGCAACGGAATCGCACGGATCGTGCGCACGTTCGCGGTCACGTCTTCGCCTGCGTAGCCGTCGCCGCGCGTCGCCGCCCCGGCCAGTGCGCCGTCACGATAAGTCAGCGTGATCGCCAGCCCGTCGAACTTGGGCTCGACCGCGTATTCGACCTGATCGCGGCCCAGCCCGTCGCGGCAGCGGCGGTCGAATGCCGCGGCGTCTTCGATGCTGAACGCGTTGTTGAGCGACAGCAGCGGCGAGCGGTGTCGGACCGCCGCAAACTGCGCGGAGGGTGCCGTGCCCACCCGCTGCGTCGGCGAACTGGGTGTGACGAGCTCGGGATGAGCGGCCTCCAGTTGCGTCAGCTCGCGGAACAGTGCGTCGTATTCGGCGTCGGATATCTCCGGATCGTCGAGCGCGTAATAACGATGATTGTGATGCTCGATCGCGCTGCGCAGCGCCTGCACCCGCGCCGCGGCGTCGGCGGGCGCCGCCATCTACGCAAACAGCCGCAGCGCACGCACGCTGCCGGCGGCGACGTCGTGATGATTCATCTTCGCATAGACCGCAGCCAGCTCGCGCCGGATCTGATCGACGCCGGGCGCCTGCAGCGGATTGCCGTTGTCATCGACCAGTTGTGCGCCGAGCTGGTGCGCAATGTCGCGGCCGGCTTCAATCATGTGATCGAGCACCTCCAGACCGTCGGCGACGCGCGGCACGTCCATCGTGATCGTGACTCCCGACAATGTCTGCTCTGCGATGCGTTGCGGCAGGAAGGGCTCGGATTCGTTGCGGTTGGCGAGCGCGAACAACAGCCGCCGCCGCTCGTCGCAAAAGCGAAACGTTCCATCTGCGCCCAGTTCGAAGCCGCGCAGCTCCGCCGCTGCCCGCAGTGTGCCCGCCGGGATCGCGACACCATCAGCGGCGACCACGTTGACGCCGACGGTAATGTCGACGTCGGCGCACAGCGCATCGAGGCGGCGCGCATCGGACAATGCTTCTTCGACATCGGGACACGACAATCGTGCCCCGCTGCGCTCGGCACAAGTACGCGCCACGGTGCAGAATGCGGACAATTGCACGTGATTGATCGGACCGGCGCGGTTCACCAGCTGGATCGACACGCACAACTGCGTCACCGGCGCCGGCGTGTCATGCAGCAGATCGTGCCATACACCGTTCGCGGCATCATAACCGAAGCAGCGTACCGGTTTGGACAACCCGCTGATGCGGCTTCTCAATTCACTGACTGCCGCTTCGGCAAGCGGCTCGTCGCCAGTGATTTCGGCGATGAAATCGATGCCGGGATCGACGTCGGGAGTGCTGGCGGCGGCAGCCACCGCAGCGGGTTCCGCTGCGGCCACGGGCGGCACCGGCGCGGGCGATTCATCGGCCTCCGCCGCATCCGGATGCCACTGCGGCTCGACGCGCTCGAACTGCGGCTCCGTACGCTCGAACTGCGGTTCGACGCGTTCCGGGGCTGTGGCCGCCCGATGCCCCGCCTCGTCTTCGTGCCCGCCGAGCAGCACGTCGTCGGGCTGTGCTTCGAATGCCTGCTCGACGCGGCGGCGGTAGCGCCGCTCCTGGTACCAGTTGAAAGACCAGACACCGGCGATGACGATGATGCCGATGATGACCAGGCTCAGTTGCAGATCGCTCATCCCGGTTCTCCCGGTTCACGCCGCCGCGGCAGTGAGCTTCATCGCTTCTTCGATATCGACCGTGACCACCCGCGACACGCCCGGTTCCTGCATCGTGATGCCGACCAGCTGCTGCGCGACTTCCATCGTCAGTTTGTTGTGGCTGATGATCAGGAACTGCGACTCGCCCGACAGCCGCCGCACCAGATTGCAGAAGCGCTCGGTGTTCGGGTCGTCGAGCGGCGCATCGACCTCGTCGAGAATGCAGAACGGCGCGGGGTTGAGCTGGAACAGCGCGAACACCAGCGCCAGCGCCACCAGCGCCTTCTCGCCGCCGGACAGCACGTGAATCGTCGAATTCTTCTTGCCCGGCGGCTGCGCAATGATCTGCACGCCGCTGTCGAGAATCTCCTCGCCGGTCAGCACCAGGCGCGCCTGGCCGCCGCCGAACAGCGTCGGAAACACTTCGGAAAAATGATGGTTGACCGCGTCGAACGTCTGCTGCAGACGTTCGCGGGTTTCACGGTCGATGCGGCGGATCGCGTCCTCGAGCGTGGTCATCGCCTCGGTCAGGTCCGCCGCCTGCGAATCGAGATAGGCCTTGCGCTCGCGCGCCGTCTGCAGTTCGTCGAGCGCAGCCAGGTTCACCGCGCCCAGCGCCTCGATCTCCGCATTCAGGCGATTGATGTCGCCCTGCAGCGCATTCGAGCGCACGCCCTTTTCCAGTAGCGGCAGCAGTTCTTCCTCCTGCGCGCCGGACTCGGCCAGCTGCTGCGCAAACTGCTCCTCGACCAGGCGCGCCTCCTGCTCCTTCAGGCGCACGTCGCCGATGCGGTTGCGCAACGGATCGATCGACTGCTCTTCGCGCAGCCGCGTCTGCTCGGACTCGTTGAGCCGGGTATCCAGATCCTCCAGCGCATCGCGCGCCGCCGCCAGCTTCTGTTCACGCTCGCGGCGCACCTCGAGTGCCTGCTGCAGTTGCTGCTGAAATGGCGCTTCGTCGTATTCGGCCTGTTCCTGCACCAGCGTCGCGATGTTGTCGTCGACGTCATGCTGATTTCTTGAAATGACTTCAATAGAGTTGTCTATCTCATTGATCTTCTGACCACATGAGCTGACATTGAAGGTCGCCTCCCGATGCTCGCGCTCCGCCTGTTGCGTCGCCTGGCGCTGATGGTTGAGATCGGTTTCGGCGGCGGCGTAGTGCTCGTCGGCCCGTTGCGCCTGCTCGCGCAGCGTGGCCATTTCGTCCTGGTGGCGGCCGACCGCCTGCTCGGCAAGCTGCTGCTGCGCGGTTTCGGCCTGCGTCTGCGTCGCGATTTCGTCCAGCTCGGCGTCGATCTGCTGATGACGTGCCGTTACCCGCTGCGCCTGTTCCGACGCCTGCAATGCCTCGATCTGGGCCGCATGCCGCTGCTGTTGCAGTTCGTTTGCGGCCGTCCGCAGGCTGGTGATTTCGGACTTGTGCGTAGCGATCTCGGCGTCACCCTGCGCCACTGCCTGTTCCAGTTCGGTGAGGCGAGCGGTTTCAGTGCCTATCCTGCCGTCCAGTTCCTCGATTTCACGCTGGCGCGCCAGCACGCCGTGAATCTCGGAATCCGGTGCATAAAAACTCACGCTGTGGCGCGTGAACACATGGCCGTCGCGCGACACCAGCAACGCGCCGGCAGGCAGTTCGCGCCGCCGTTCGAATGCCGCGGCATCGGCCGCGACATACACCTGATGCAGCCATTCACGCAGCACCGCCATCACGCCCGCATCGCGGCACGTAACGTAGGCGGCAAGCGGCGTCAGCCCGGTGAATTCCGCCGCCGGCGCGTCGTCTTCTCCGTTGCCGGCATAAACCGTGAGCTTTCCGGGAGGCGGATTATCAAGCCACGCGGTGATATCATCGGCGGCGCCCAGCTGCAGGGCATTGAGCCGCTCGCGCAGCACCGCTTCGAGCGCGTCCTCCCAGCCGGATTCGATGCGTACGTTCTGCCACAGCCGCGACGCCTGCGAAAGACCGCGTTCGCCAAGCCACGCCTGCAGCTTCTCTTCATGCGCGAGGCGTTCCTGCAGCTGCTGCAGCGCTTCGCGCCGCGCCGTCATCGCGGTGATTTCCTGGGCCGCGGCGTCGCGCGCATCAGTGCGCTGGCGCAGCGCCTGCTCGGCATCGGCGAGCGCCTGTTCGCTGCGCGCCAAAGCAGCGCGACGTGCCTGCAGGTCCGCCTCCAGTGCCGCGCCGCGCTCGCGCAGCTGCTCCAGCGCCGCCGTGTCCGGCGCCTGCAGCCCGGCGCGTTCCTCGTTCAGCCGCTCGCCGCGTGCCGCAAGCTGTTGCAGCGTCTTCTGCGCGTGCTCATTACGCGTGCGCGCCACCTGCAGTTCCTGCTCGGCACGGGCGATGCGCTGCAGCAGTTCGGCCCGTGCTTCCTGCGCCGCGCGATGCGCGTCCACCGCCAGCGGCAGCTTCGCGTTTTCGGCGGCCACCCGCTCGCGGCAGGCTTCCGCCGTCGCCTGCGCCTGAGCGTGCCGCTCGCGCCATTCGTCGAGGCTGCGCCGCGCGTCGGCTATCTGCGTACGGTTGTGGTCCTGCTGCGTGCGCAGCAGTGTCAGTTGATGTTCGATGCGCTCGCGCCCGTCGCGCGCATGCTCGATGCTTTGCTCGAGCCGCGCGACTTCCGCATTGACTTCATAGAGCGCGCCCTGCTCGGCATGCAGCGCATCACTGCGGCTGTAATGCTCGGCACGCAATTCCTCAAGGCGTTTCTCGGCATCGCGCAGGCGCGCGGTGGCCGCTTCGAGTTCGATCTCCAGCTTCTCGACATCACGCAGATGGCGTGCGCGGGCGGCCTGCGCCTCATTTTTTTTCGTCAGCCACAGCAGCCGCTGCGTCGTCTGCAATTGCGCCTGCAATTCATGATATTGCTGCGCCACGCCGGCCTGTGCCTCGAGCCGGACCAGCTGCTTGTCGAGCTCCTGCAAAATGTCGCCGACGCGCTGCAGGTTGTCGCGCGTGTCGGCCAGCCGCAGCTCGGTTTCGCGGCGGCGCTCGCGGTATTTCGATACGCCGGCCGCTTCTTCCAGATAAAGTCGCAGTTCTTCGGGCTTTGCCTCCACCACCCGCGAAATGATGCCCTGTTCCAGAATCGCATAGGCGCGGCTGGCGAGCCCGGTGCCGAGGAAGATGTCGGCCACGTCGCGGCGCCGGACGTGTGTATTGTTGATATGGTACGAGGATTCGCCGTCGCGCTGGATCACGCGCTTGACCGAGATTTCCGCGTACTGCGACCACTGGCCGGCGGCGCGCCCCAGGCTGTTGTCGAAAATCAGCTCCACCGATGCACGGTTGACCGGCACCCGCCCGCCGGAACCGTTGAACAGCACGTCCTGCATCGTCTCGCCGCGCAATTGCCGGGCGGAGGTCTCACCCAGCACCCAGCGCACCGCATCGATGATGTTCGATTTGCCGCTGCCGTTAGGTCCGACGATGCCGACGACTTGTCCCGGAAGGGCAATGTGGGTGGGATCGACGAACGACTTGAAACCGGCGAGTTTGATCTGTGTGAGGCGCAATTTACGGCTGCCGAGCGGTTATAATCACGAACAATTCGCGCAATTTTAACCGATTTGAATCCGGAATCCGCAAAAAAGTAATGCCGACCAAGCCCAGCAAGGAACTTGCCACTTTCCCCAATCCGCAGCCGCGCCGCGACTACCGGATTCACATGGAAATCCCGGAATTCACCTGCCTGTGTCCGCTGACCGGACAGCCGGATTTCGCCACTCTGGTGCTCGACTACATCCCGGATCGCAAGTGTGTCGAGCTCAAGAGCCTCAAGCTCTACATCTGGTCGTTCCGCAACGAAGGGGCGTTTCACGAAGCCGTCACCAACAGCATTCTCGACGATCTCGCGCAGGCGATCGCGCCGCGCTTCATGCGGCTGACTGCGAAGTTCTGGGTGCGCGGCGGCATTTTCACGACCGTCGTCGCCGAGCACCGCAAACGCGGCTGGCGGCCACAGCCGGCCGTCGAGCTCGACGCGTTTCCGCCGTCATCGTCGACCCGCGGCTGATCGATCTTCGTGAATCCGCGTCTCGATCGGCTGCAGGAGTATCCATTTCAGCGGCTGTCCGCACTGCTGGCGGACAGCCGGCCGAACACAGCGCTGGCGCCGATCGCATTGCACATCGGCGAGCCGCGGCATCCGACCCCGGCATTCATCCGCGACACGCTGGTGCGGCATCTCGACGGCCTGGCAAAATATCCGGCGACGCTGGGCGGCGTGGAATTGCGTGAAGCAATCGCCGCCTGGCTGCAGCGGCGCTATGCGCTGACCGCAATCGACCCACATACCCAGATCCTTCCGGTCGATGGCAGCCGTGAGGCGCTGTTCGCATTCGCGCAGGCGGTGATCGATGCCGGCCGCGGCGATGCGGTGGTGGTCAGTCCGAATCCGTTCTACCAGATCTACGAGGGCGCGGCACTGCTGGCGGGCGCCACGCCGTACTATTTGAATACGCTGCCCGAAAACGGCTTCGCCTGCCGCTGCGACGACCTGCCGGAAACGGTATGGCGCCGCACGCAACTGATTTATGTCTGCTCCCCCGGTAATCCGACCGGCCACGTGATGACGCTCGACGAGTGGCGCACGCTGTTCGAATTATCCGATCGTCATGGCTTCGTCATTGCCGCCGACGAGTGCTATTCCGAAATCCATTTCGACGAGGCCGCACCGCCGCTGGGCGCGCTGCAGGCGGCACAGCAACTGGGACGTGACGGCTATCCGCGGCTGGTGATGTTTTCCAGCCTGTCGAAGCGTTCCAACGTGCCGGGCATGCGCTCCGGATTTGTCGCCGGCGACGCGGCGATCCTAAAAAAATTCCTGCTCTACCGCACCTACCACGGCTGCGCGATGAGCCCGCCGATCCAGGCGGCATCGGTTGCCGCATGGAACGATGAAGCGCACGTGGTCGAGAACCGCCGGCTCTATCGCGAAAAATTCGACGCCGTGCTCGACGTGCTGCATCCCGCGTTCGATGTCGAGCGCCCGCAGGCCGCGTTCTACCTGTGGCCGCGCACGCCGCTGTCGGACGTCGACTTCACGCGTCGGCTGTACGAAACGCAGAACGTATCGGTATTGCCCGGCAGCTTTCTCGCACGCGATGCCCATGGCGTGAATCCCGGCGCCGGCCACGTGCGCATCGCGCTGGTGGCGACGCTTGCCGAATGCGTCGAAGCGGCGCGGCGCATCCGGACGTTTGTTGAAACACTCTAAACCTCGTACACGACGGACGCTCGGGCCGTCTTGACGCGTGCATCGGCTGCTGAACCCGGTCTCGCACCAGTTCGCTGCCATTCACGCGCGATTAGCGGGGCTGATCGAAAATTTCATGGCGTTCGTGGATTGAATCCGTATACAGGAATGGCAAACCTACGATTCCGCGACAGTACTATGCGAGATGCATATTTCCCATACGGAGTCATGAGTAGCCGAAACTCCTGAATACGAGCGCCGACTCTTCGGCACGATCACGGCGCTTGTTCATGCGTTGTGCCATCGCCAGCGCATAGGGGGCGGTTTCGAGCAATATCCGGATCTGATATTCATCCAGATGCAACCCGGCGCGCCTTGCGATTTCGAGCACCAGCCGGCGGGTATCGGCGTCGATGTCCGGCACTTCCGGCGG
Source organism: Betaproteobacteria bacterium (assembly GCA_040255885.1). Classification (GTDB taxonomy): domain Bacteria; phylum Pseudomonadota; class Gammaproteobacteria; order Burkholderiales; family JBDZVW01; genus JBDZVW01. The sequence continues at coordinate 5,664 of JBDZVW010000029.1, read as the reverse complement.
CTCGTTGCCGGCGGGCGTAACCGGCGGCTGCATACCGGAAGTGAGCGGTGGCCGTGCGGCACGCCACGCCGTTGCCCGTTCATATGCATGGCCGGCGCGCAGCACGGTCGGCTCGTCGAACGGCCACCCGATGAGTTGCATGCCCAAGGGCAGGCCGCTGCCGCTGAAACCGTTGCACAACTCCAGCGCCGGGCCGCCGGTCACGTTGGCGAACGTCATGATGTTCGGCTTGCGCCAGAAGCCGACCGTGCGGTACGCGTCGAGCCGCGGCGCAGGGCCATAGCCCGCCGTCAGCAACAGATCGTATTTTTCGCGCAGCGGCCGCATGCCGGCGATAATGCGCCTATGCTCGCGTGACGCCTGCACGTAGTCGTGCGCCTGGAACACGCAGGCCGGCAGCACGCGGCCGAGAAAATCGCGCCCGAAATCGGCAGCTCGCGCGATCAGCTCCGGCTGATGGATTGCAAAAAGTTCCGTTTCCGCGATGATGATTTTCACGTCGTGTGAATCCATCAGCGGGCGTGTATGGCATTCTTCGATGCGGGCACCGAGTTTTCTGAAAACTTCGATCGCATCGTCCATCGCGCGCCGCTGGTCTTCATGCGCCGGCAGATCCTGTTCCCAGAAATGGCGCAGCACACCGATGCGCAGCCCGCGGATGTCCGGAGTCAATGCCGCCCGGTAATCCGGTATTTCATGCTCGAGGCTGCCGGCGTCCGCCGGATCATAGCCGGCGATCGCCTGCAGCAGCAGCGCACAATCCTCGACCGTCCATGCCATCGGCCCGCAATGGTCGAACGTGAACGAGTTCGGGATCACGCCGGCGCGGCTGACCAGCCCATAAGTCGGCATCAGACCGGTGATGCCGCAGAACGATGCCGGCCCGCGGATCGAGCCGCCGGTATCGGAGCCCAGCGCGCCGGGCACGAGACCCGCCGCAACCGCGGCGCCCGCCCCGCTGCTGGAACCGCCCGTGAAATGCTCGAGATTCCACGGATTGCGCGCCGGCGGCCACGGCAGATCGAACGACGGTCCGCCATGCGCGAATTCGTGCGTCGCGAGCTTGCCGAGCAGTACGCCGCCGGCCGCGTAAAGCCTGGTTACGGCCGTCGCATCTTTCGCCGGAATGTTGCCGCTGCAGATTTTCGAATGCGCCGACGTCAGAATGCCGCGGGTGCCATAGATGTCCTTGAGACCGAACGGGATGCCATGCAGTGGGCCGCGATAGTGGCCGGACGCGATTTCACGTTCCGCGGCCCTCGCCTGGTCGAGCGCCAGATCGGCTGTCACGGTGATGAACGCATCGAGCTGCGGATCGAGCGCTTCGATACGACGCAACAGCACCTGCGCCAGTTCGACGGGCGACAGCTGCCGCGCCGCGATCAGAGCGGCAGCCTCGGCGATCGTGAGGAAATGCAGATCCGTGTTCATCGGACGAATCGCGGCTCCGGCGCGCCGTCGTTCAAGCCGATCTCGCGTCCCTCAACGTTCCATGGTTCAGCATTTTGCCGAGGGTGGATATTTTCGAAATCAAATCCGATCACGATTAAATACTCTGACGCAGCCGGACGCCATCACGGTGCGATTTCCTTTACACGTTCTGCGCCGTCGGATCGCGTAATCATTTCACTTTTGCCGCTCCTTGATTCAGATTTCGGGCGTAAGGCCCGCCTGCTCGACACCGTACGCGCCGAACGCCTCATCCTCGTCCGACTTGGCCCCACTGATGCCGACCGCGCCCAATATTGCGCCGCTGGTGCCGCGAATCAGCACCGCTCCTGGCTGCGGCAGAAATTTGCCGCCAGCCGTCACCGCCAGCGAATTGATGAAGTTCGGATTGTCCTGCGCACGTTTCGCGACGGCACGGCTCGAACTGCCCATCGCCACTGCTGCCCACGCCTTGCCGTGCGCAACGTCGAAGCGGAACATGCTTGCCCCGTCTTCACGGCGGGCCGCCTTCAGATGGCCCGAATCATCAAGCACTACCACCGCCAGCGGCGGACTTTTTTCGGCGCGTGCCTTCTCCAGCGCCTTGCCCATGATCGTATCGGCTTGTGCCAGCGTCAGCCCGGTCATGCTTTTTTCCTTTCATAATGATGACGACTGATTATAGCGCCACGCGTCAGCGACGAACGTGGCGGCGGCGCGGACCGCCATCACACCAACCGCCGAGTCCGACAAACAACGGGGTGATGCTCGACACCGGCCACGAGCGATCCATCATCTCCCGACAAAATCGGGTTTTCTTTTTTCCATGAACGCGTGCATGCCCTCATGTTTGTCTCGCGACGAAAACAGGACTTGTAATGCCTTGCGTTCGAGCGCCAGACCGGTCGCGAGGTCGGCATCCTGGCCGCGCAGCACCACTTCCTTGATCTGCATCACAGCCAGTGGCGGCAGCGATGCAATCTGCGCCGCCATTTCAATCGCACGAAGTTCAACATCCTCATCCGGTACCACTTTACTGGCCAGCCCCATCGCGAATGCCTCGGCCCCCGAAACAGGCTCGCCAGTCAGCATCATATGCAGCGCCTTGAATTTTCCGACGGCACGTATCAGCCGCTGCGTTCCGCCGCCGCCGGGAAGGATACCGAGACGCACTTCGGGCAATCCGAACCGGGCTGCTTCACCTGCTATGATGATATCCGCATGCATCGCAAGCTCGCAGCCGCCGCCGAGCGCATAACCGTTGACCGCCGCAATCAATGGTTTCGGAAATGCGGCAATCGCATCCCACAGCTGTCCGATCTGGCGCTCCATCAATTCGATCGCGCCGAGATCGGCCATTTCACGAATATCGGCGCCAGCCGCGAATGCACGACTGCCGCCGGTGACGATCGCACAACGAATGTCGGCATCATGCGCCAGTTCGCCAAGATGCCGGACGATGAGTTGCCGTACCGCCATGTTCAGCGCATTGCGCCGCTCCGGCCGGTTGATCCTCAGAAGCGCCACCCCGTCGCACGGGGTTTCAAGCAACACCACGGGCATGTCGCGTAGTCCTTTGGATTTCGTTCAAGAAGATTGGCATTGCGAATCGGATCGTCCGCCAGCGAATCGAGAAAGTCGTGCCGCACACGTCTCCATCACGCCATACGAGCACCGGACGTTGAGCTACAATGTCCCGCCACGATTGTACCATTCGATCTGCCGATCCGGTTCCGTCCTGGGATCTGCAGTTCAGGATTGACGATTGTTCTGGAACGTTCTCAAGGGAGCATCATGGAAAAGCTGCAGAAAGTCATCGACGACGCGTTCGAGCGCCGCAGTGAAATCAATCCCGCCACCGCGGACAGCACGGTGCGGCAGGCGGTGGCCGACGTGATCGGGCGCCTCGATTCCGGTGAGCTGCGGGTCAGCGCGAAAGTCGACGGCAAATGGGTGACGCACGAATGGATCAAGAAGGCGGTGCTGCTGTCGTTCCGGCTCGAAGACAACGCAGTCGTACAGGACGGCTATACCCGTTACTTCGACAAGGTACCGGCCAAGTTCGCCGATTACGACGACAGCCGATTTCGGAACGGCGGTTTTCGCGTGGTGCCGCCGGCGGCGGTGCGCCAGGGCGCATTCATCGGCAAAAACGTGGTGCTGATGCCGTCGTACGTGAACATCGGCGCGTATGTTGACGCAGGCACGATGGTCGATACCTGGGTCACGGTCGGTTCCTGCGCGCAGATCGGCAAAAACGTACATCTGTCGGGCGGCGTCGGCATCGGCGGCGTGCTGGAGCCGCTGCAGGCGAATCCGACGATCATTGAGGACGACTGTTTCATCGGCGCGCGCTCGGAGATCGTCGAGGGCGTCGTCGTCGAGGAAGGCTCGGTGATTTCGATGGGCGTCTTCATCGGGCAAAGCACCAAGATCTATGATCGCACCACCGGAAAGATCAGCTATGGCCGGATTCCGGCCGGCTCGGTCGTCGTGTCGGGGTCGCTGCCGGCCGCCGACGGCAAGGTAAATCTCTATTGCGCGGTGATCGTCAAGCGCGTCGACGCCGGCACGCGCGCGAAAACCAGCCTCAATGAACTGCTGCGAGGCGATTGATCAAAGTTCGTCGCAGTGCGTCAAAGTACGCGGCCTGCATGATCGGCCGCGATACCGGCCGAAGCCGGCCCATTCGTCATCGGCCGAATATTTTTTCCCATAACGATCATATTCTTATGGAATAAACCCGCAGCTTTTCAGGAAACCCGGCCAAGATGGTGCGGAATTTGCTTTACTTACGAAAAGCGATACCAACAACCTTTCCAAGCGAGGCCCGGCTGATGTTCGTAACCCCGTTGTTCAAGTTGATGGCTGAAAAACAGGCATCCGACATGTTTTTCACTGCCGGCGCGCCGATCCATATCAAGATCAACGGCACAGTCATGCCGGTCAACAATCAACCGCTCGATGCGCAGCAGGTCAAGCAGATTGCGTACGAGATCATGAACGACGAGCAGATCCGGGCGTTCGAATCCGGCATGGAAATGAATTTTGGCCATGGCCAGCGGGAAATGGGCAATTTCCGGGTAAACGTGTTTCGCCAGCGCCACGCCGTCGCGATGGTGGTGCGCTACGTGAAGCATGACGTGCCGTCGATCGACGAATTGCGCCTGCCGCCCATCCTGAAGAATCTGACCGCCGAGAAGCTGGGCCTGGTCCTAGTGGTCGGCCCCACCGGCTCCGGAAAGTCGACGACACTGGCGTCGATGATCGAGCACCGCGCCACCAGCCAGGCCGGGCATATTCTGACCATCGAGGATCCGATCGAATTCGTGTTCCGGCACAAGAAATCCATCGTCAACCAGCGTGAAGTCGGCGTCGACACGCATTCCTATGACGATGCGCTGACCAGCGCGATGCGCGAAGCGCCCGACATGCTGATGATCGGCGAAATCCGCGAACGCTCGACGCTGGAGTCGGCGCTGCTGTTTGCGCAGACCGGGCATCTGTGCCTGTCGACGCTGCATGCCGACAACAGCTATCACGCGCTCAACCGCATTCTCAATTTCTTCCCGCGCGAAGTGCGCGACGCGGTACTGTCGGATCTTTCATTCAGCCTGAAGGCGATCATTTCGCAGCGCCTGGTGCCGAACAAGGCCGGCAAGCGCGTGCCGGCAATCGAGGTGCTGCTCAACACGCCGCACATCGCCGAGCTGATCCGCAAGGGCGCGATCGACGAAATCAAGGACGCGATGGAACAAAGCCTGGCGCCGGGCTCGCAGACGTTCGAACAGGCGCTGTTCCACCTGCATGCCAGCGGCGAAGTCAGTCTCGAAAATGCGCTGGCCAACGCCGACTCCCCGACCAACCTGCACTGGCTGATCAACAACGCCGGCAAGGCGCAGGGCCGCGCCGAGCCGGATTCGGCGCATACGCTCGATCTGCTCGAGCGCAGCACCGATCTGGCAACCATCAAGCTCGATTTCGGAAAGCTGTAAACGGCCGTCGCAACGGCGATCACGATTGCGATCGCCGAGCCGGAATCAAATCAATATATCGACGCCCGCAGGAGGCATATTCATGCGGAAGTCAGATTATCCGTCCGCTGACGCTGAGCGCTGGAACGCGGTCGATGCCTATTTCACGAGCCTTCTGGACTTTATAGCGGCCGAGCCTCAGCTGATGGCGACTGCCATCCAGACAGTTGGCGAAAAAGGTTGGGACGGGTTCGTTCTCGCA
>JBDZVW010000310.1:0-3695 GCA_040255885.1 Betaproteobacteria bacterium | reverse complement strand
GGAATGCGTCACCGTAGCGCTCCAGCTTGCGGTTGCCGACACCGCTGATTGCGCCCAGTTCATCACGGTTGCGCGGGCGCTCGCGCAGCATCGCAAGCAGTGTCGCGTCGTGGAAGATCACGTAGGCCGGCACGCCGTGTTCCTTTGCCAGACGTGCGCGCAACGCGCGCAGCGCCTCCCATAACGGCTGCTCATGCGCGGCGATGCCGAGCGTGGCGCCATGGTCGCGCGCGGGGCGTGGCGCGCGTTTGCCGCGCACCGGTAGCGCATCTTCGCGCAGCAGCACGGTCTGCTCGCCCTTCAACACCGCGCGGCTTGCCGATGACAGACGCAATGTGCCGTAGCCTTCCTGGTCGGCTTCGAGGAAACCGGCGGCAAGCAGTTGCCGGAATACCGAGCGCCATTGCCGCGCATCGTATTCGGCGCCGACGCCGAACGTCGGCAGGCGATCGTGGCCGAGCGCGTGTGCGCGTGCGTCAGCCTCGCCGCGCAGCACGCCGACCAGGTGGCCGACACCGAAGCGCTGGCCAGTGCGGTAAACGCACGATAGCGCCTTCTGTGCAGCCACGGTCGCATCCCAGGTGCGTGGCGGCGCGATGCAGTTATCGCAGTTGCCGCACGGCTGCGGATAGTGCTCGCCGAACGCGCCCAGCAGCATCTGGCGCCGGCAGCGCGTGGTTTCGGCATAGCCGAGCAGCGCCTCGAGCTTCTGTCGTTCGACGCGCTTGCGCGCATCGTCCGCTTCCGATTGCGCGATCATCTGGCTCATCGTCACCACGTCGGCCAGACCGTAGATCATCCACGCGTCCGCCGCCAGTCCGTCGCGCCCGGCGCGTCCCGTTTCCTGGTAATAGCCCTCGATGCTGCGCGGCAGATCGAGATGCGCGACGAAGCGCACGTCCGGTTTGTCGATGCCCATGCCGAACGCGATCGTCGCGACCATTACCACGCCGTCTTCATGCACGAAACGCTGCTGGTTGCGGGTGCGCGCGTCGGCGTCCATGCCGGCGTGATAGGGCAGCGCCGTGACGCCTTGCGCCGCGAGCCAGGCGGCGGTGTCATCGACCTTGCGGCGCGACAGGCAATAGATGATGCCGGCGTCACCCGCATGTTCGGCAAGAAACTCCTGCAACTGGCGGCGCGCATTGTTGCGCAGCGTGACGCGATAGCGGATGTTCGGCCGGTCGAAGCTGGCGACGAACTGGCGTGCGTCGCCGAGCCCAAGGCGCTCGATGATTTCGGCGCGGGTGCGCGCATCGGCGGTCGCGGTAAGCGCGATGCGCGGCACCTGCGGAAAGCGTTCATGCAGCACACCGAGCTCGCGATACTCGGGCCGGAAATCATGTCCCCACTGCGACACGCAGTGCGCCTCGTCGATCGCGAACAGCGCGAGCTTCGCGTCCGTCAGCAGATCGAGAAAGCGCACGGTCAGCGCCCGCTCCGGCGCGACGTAGAGCAGGTCGAGCCCGCCCGCCCGCAATTCGCGCTCAACGCGCTGCTGCGCGGCGAAATCCTGGCTCGAATTGAGAAAGGCGGCACGTACACCGGATTCGGTCAGCGCATCGACTTGGTCCTGCATCAGCGCGATCAGCGGTGACACGACGATGCCGGTGCCCGGGCGCAGCAGCGCCGGGATCTGGTAGCACAGCGACTTGCCGCCACCGGTCGGCATCAGCACCAGCGCATCGCCGCCGCCGGCCACGTGCTCGACGATCGCCTGCTGCTCGCCGCGGAATGCGGGGTAGCCGAAAACGCTGTTGAGGAGTTGCAGAGCGGTCGCGTTTGCCGGAGCGTTCATTGAATTTTTGCGGTATGGTTGCAGCCGTGGGAGGTGGCGGGCGATTGGTGCAAAGGCAATGCCACGCACCCCGGGCAATCATGGGAAATTGGCAATGTAGCGGGTTCGACAATCGATTACCAGCCATAACGGCTGCGACGTATTGCATCCATCAATGCGCAGGCTTGCATTGCATAGGGACAAGCTATTGCAATGCAATGGACAATCAATTTTACAAAAGTCTGAAAAGCGGCTAATTTCGGACGGATCATGGAAGATATCCGCGACAATCCCGCCGTCCGCTACTGGCTCCGCACGGTGCGTGCCCATGCGCGCGAGCACCCGCTGACCGCCATCGGACTGGCGATTGCGCTGCTGGCGGTGTTGCTGCTGGTGCTGCAGAGCCTGGCGCAGTTGCTGTTGGGCGGCGCGACGACCGCGGTGAAATACGCGGCGCTGGGCGGGCTGGCGGGGTTCGCGGCGACCGCGCTGGGCGCGCTGCCGGCGCTGGCGTTGCGCGGCATCCCGCAGCGGATAGAAGACACGATGCTTGGTTTTGCCGCTGGCATGATGCTCGCCGCCAGTTCGTTTTCGCTGATCCTGCCCGGACTCGCTGCCGGCAGGCACATCACCGGCAGCGGCGCGCTCGGCGCCGGGGTGGTGGTGCTGGGCATGGCGCTCGGCGTGCTGCTGATGCTGGGGCTCGACGAATTCACGCCGCACGAGCACGACCAGGCCGGCCCCTGCGGCGCGGGTCACGAGAACTGCGCCCGGGTGTGGCTGTTCGTGTTTGCGATTGCGCTGCACAACCTGCCCGAAGGCATGGCGATCGGCGTCGGGTTTGCGCACGAGGATTTGTCGGTCGGCCTGCCGTTGACCGCGGCGATCGCGATCCAGGATGTCCCGGAAGGCCTGGCGGTGGCGCTGGCAATGGCGGCGGTCGGCTTTCGTCCGTCATTCGCGGTGATGGTGGCGATCGCCAGTGGCGTGATGGAGCCGATCGGTGCATTGCTCGGCGTCAGCCTGTCGAGCGGCCTGGCGATTGCCTATCCAATCGGCCTCGGGCTGGCGGCCGGTGCGATGCTGTTCGTGGTCTCACACGAGGTGATCCCCGAAACGCACCGCAACGGCCACCAGACGTTCGCGACGCTGGGCCTGATGGCCGGCTTCGCACTGATGATGACGCTGGACACCGCACTCGGATAAAGACACCCACCGCCCGCGGCACCGCGGTCAGGCGATGGCGGATCGCTGCGAATCGTGCGACGGATGGACGTCCGGTCCGATTGCGCAAGCGACCGCGTCCTCGACGCGCTCCAGCAGCACGAACTCGAGCCGCGCGCGCGCCTCGGCCGGCACGTCATCGAGATCCTTCTCGTTGCGCTTCGGCAGCATCACGGTCCTGATGCCGGCGCGCAATGCTGCCAGCACCTTTTCCTTCACGCCGCCGATCGGCAGCACCAGCCCGCGCAGCGACACCTCGCCGGTCATCGCGACGTCGCTGCGCACCGGTTTCCCGGTCAGCAGCGAGATCAGCGCGATGAACATCGCGACGCCGGCGCTGGGGCCATCCTTCGGCGTTGCGCCGGCCGGCACGTGCACGTGCAGATCGGTTTTTGCGAGCGCGTTGCCGGTCCATGTCTTCGCCAGCGTGAGCGCCGCCTGCGCCGACTCCTTCATCACGTCGCCGAGCTGTCCGGTGAGGATCAGCTTGCCGGAGCCCGGTACCTGTGTTGCCTCGATGAACAGGATGTCGCCGCCGACCGGCGTCCACGCCAGCCCCGTCGCCACGCCCGGCGTCGCAGTGCGCAGCGCCACTTCGTTCTCGAAACGCCGCGCGCCGAGTATCGCGTGCAGGTCGGGCACGTCGATCGTGACGTGCGCGGCTTCACCTTCGGCAATGCGCATCGCGGCGTTT
>JBDZVW010000309.1:0-3696 GCA_040255885.1 Betaproteobacteria bacterium | reverse complement strand
CGCCGGACGCCGACATCCTGCTGCGGCTGATCCGCGCGCTGATCGCCGGCTGCCGTGCCGAGCCGGCGCTCAACGCTTGGTATGATAGCCAGAAAATCGGGCGTCACGTGCTGAAGAAGATCGATCTCGGCATCGCCGTCGATACGCCGGACGGACTGCTGGTGCCGGTGCTGCGCGATGTCGGCGAGCGCGATGCGGACGACCTGAAACGCGGCCTGGATGACCTGATACGCGATGCCCGCGCGCGCAAGGTGCCGCCGGAAGAGCTGCGCGGAAACACCATCACGCTGTCGAACTACGGCTCCATCGCCGGCCGCTATGCGTCACCGGTAGCGCTGCCGCCGACCGTCGCGATTCTTGGCGCGGGGCGCATTTCGAAGCAGGTCGTCGCGGTTGACGACGCACCCGCCGTACGCCGCATGCTGCCGCTGTCATTGACGTTCGACCATCGCGTCGTTACCGGCGGCGAAGCCGGGCGCTTTCTGATGGCAGTGATCCAGGATCTTGAGAAGAGGGATTAGGAATTGGGGATTGGTGAAAATAACGGTGCGCGCAGCGCGTCGGCCACACTGGTCAAATCCCCAGCCTCAAGCCTTTAATCCCTCAAGATGCCAGGCAACTCCGCCACGCTGGGGATCAGATGCGTATGCGGCCGCGGCTCCATCTGCTGGCGCGAGTGCGCGCCCGACAGCACGCCGACCACGCCCTGCACGCCGGCGTTGGTGCCTGCTTCCAGGTCAAGCACGGTGTCACCGACGTTGACCACCTGCCGCACGCCAGCGACGCCGGTACGCTCCATCGCACGGAAGATCATGTACGGCGCCGGCCGTCCCAGCGCAACGTCGTCGCCGCACACGACCGCGTCGGCCACGCCGTTGCCGCCGACTGCGTCGAGAATGACATCGGTCACCGCGCGATCGAAACCGGTGTTGAGCACAACCTTGATGTGATGCTCATGCAACCACTTGAAGGTGTCGGTCGCGCCCGGAATCCAGCGCACGCCGTCACGTGAGAAGATGCCGGTAAGCCGCTCGCGGAATGCCGCAAAAATCACGTCGGTGCGCGCGTCTATGCTGTCAGCCGGCCCGCCGGCGTGCTCGACGAAATGGCGGATGGCGTCGCGCTTCGATGCGCCGCGGACCTTTTGCAGCGCTGCCGGTGTGATCTCAATGCCGTGCTCGTGCAGCACGGTGGTGAACGCCTCGGGCACCTGGCCGGCGTCTTCTATCGTCGTGCCCGCCATGTCGAAAACGACCAGTCTGATGTCCTTCATCCGCGCTCCAGTTCCGTTGGCAAAGAGGCGATGTTAACGGTTTGCCGGATGGTTTCCAAATGCCTGGAACGCGCGCTGCCGGTATAATTGAGAGTGTTTCGGGATACGTTACAGTACTAAGATCACAGGGCAAACAGCCGGCGATGAATCAGCATTGGGAAACCTTTCTTCAGCAGCAGCACGCAATGATCCGCGACGGGATCGTGCAGCATTTCGGCGACCCGCAATCCGAACTGCAGGCGGCAGACGCCGATAGTGTCGTCTGCGATCTCTCGCATCTGGATGTCATCCGCTTTTCCGGTGACGACGCGCGGGCATTTCTCAACGGCCAGTTCACGAACGACGTCTTGCACCTGGCCGAGAACCGCGCACAGCTGAACGGCTACTGCTCGCCGAAGGGCCGGCTGCTGGCAGCGTTCACGCTGTGGGGTGCCGGCAGCGAGTATTTCATGCAGCTGCCGGCGTCGCTGGCGGAACCGATCCGCAAACGTCTGGCGATGTTCATTCTGCGTTCACGGGTGAAAGCCGAAATCACGGGCGACACTTCGGTACGAATCGGCGTCGCCGGTGCCGCCGCCCCGCAAATCGTCGAACGTGCGTGCCATATCACGCTGGACGAACCGTTTGCGATCGCCCGCCGCGACAACATGCTGGTCATGTGTCTGCCCGGCTCCAGTCCGCGTTACGAAATCATTGCCGCGCCCGATGCTGCCACCGGCCTGTGGCAAAGACTGACCGAACGGGCGACGGCGGCCGGCTCGCCGTGCTGGGAATGGCTCGACATTCGCGCCGGCATGCCGGCCGTGCTGCCGCAGACACAGGACGAGTTCGTGCCGCAGATGATGAATTTCGACATCGTCGGCGGCGTCAGCTTCAGCAAGGGCTGTTATCCGGGACAGGAAATCGTCGCGCGCACGCATTACCTGGGACGCCTGAAGCGGCGCATGTGCATTGCGCACGTCGCGTCCGATCAGGCGCCGCAAGCGGGCGAGCCGGTGTTCGATCCGAACGATCCGGCACAGGCATGCGGCATGGTCGCCCACTCCGCCGCCGCTCCGGGCGGCGGACATGACGTGCTGGCGGTGGCCCAGATCACCGCGATCGAAGGCGCCGCGCTGCACTGGAACGCGGCGGACGGTCCGGTGCTCGAGTTGCTCCCGCTGCCGTACGAATTACCGGCCGCCGTCGCCGCGCCGGCGCATTGAATCGTATCGTGATGCCTCTCGCCTACTACATTTATTATCGCGTCGCCGCGGAACAGTCGGCGGCATGCGAGAAAAAGGTCCACACATTGCTCGATGCGGTACGGACCGCGACCGGCATCAGCGGACGTTTCATGAAAAAACGCGGCGAGCCGCTGCTGTGGATGGAAATTTACGAAGGCATTGACGACCCCGCCGCATTCGAACGCGCGCTGGCTGCCGCGGTGGCGGAAAGCGGCTTCGCTGCCTGTCTTCAGTCCGGCAGCGGGCGCCGGACTGAATGTTTTGAGTCCGCGTGACCCGCTTCGGCGCCAGGCAATGAGAAATCCACCCTGCCCCCCTTTGCCAAAGGGGGGAATTAAAGTTTGACATGTGCCTGATTCTGTTCGCGCACAACGCACGTCCTGACTGGCCGCTGGTCGTTGCCGCCAATCGCGACGAAGCCTACGCACGACCGGCGGCAGCGGCCGGTTTCTGGAGCGACGCGCCGCTGATATGTGCCGGCCGCGATCTCGAAAAAGGCGGCACCTGGCTCGGTATTTCGCGCAACGGACGATTCGCCGCGGTCACCAATTACCGTGACGGCATCCCGGCGAAAACTGCACCGCGCTCGCGCGGTGAACTGACAGCGGAATTCCTGCGCGGCAACACGAAGCCCGACGCGTATCTCGAGGCCGTTTCCAGCGCGGACCGCGAATACAATAATTTCTGCCTGATCGTCGGCGATCACAGCGGATTGTGGTTTCATTCGAACCGTGCAGCCGGTGCAATCCGGACCACCGCCGGCATTCATGGATTGAGCAACAGCCTGCTCGATACGCCGTGGCCGAAAGTGGTTCGCGGCAAACAGGAGCTGGAGCGTGCGCTCCGGGGCAACGATTTCGATCTGATTCCGTCACTGTTCGCGCTTCTCGCCGACCGCAGCGCCGCACCGGATCACCAGCTGCCGGACACCGGCATCGGCGTCGAACGCGAGCGTGACCTGTCTCCGGCGTTCATCGCATCGCAGCTCTACGGCACGCGCGCATCGACCGTAATACTGGCTGGCCGCAGCGGTAACGTGGTGTTCATCGAGCGCCGCTTCGGACCGGGTGGCGCGTTCAAGGGCGAGACGCGGCATGAATTTGAGATCGAACGCCCTTAAATCGAACCGCCAAGGCGCCAAGAGCGCCAGGAAAAATCGAATCAAAAAACAACTGCAACCGCAAAGGCGCGAAGGCG
>JBDZVW010000308.1:0-3701 GCA_040255885.1 Betaproteobacteria bacterium | reverse complement strand
GACAGGATCGGCGCCGTCACGAACAGGAAGCGGTTGGCGCCGGTCGGCACGATGATCTCCTTGACCATCAGCTTCAGCACGTCGGCGAACGGCTGGAACAGCCCGCGCGGACCGACGCGGTTGGGCCCGATGCGCGCCTGCATGTAGCCGATCACCTTGCGCTCGGCGAACGTCAAATAGGCAACGCACAGGATCAGCGGCACCACGATCACGATGATCTTGACGATGGTCCAGACCGGCAGCCACGCCGGACCGAGCGCGCTCTGCAGCGTATCCATCAGCCCACCGCCCTTTCCTTCGCTGCGACGCGCTCGAGCATGACCGTACCCAGCGCGTCACCCAGTTCCGCGGTCAGCGGATGCGCGCATGCAACCCGTACGCAGTTTTCGGGCAAGCGATCATCGATCGCGAACGGCAGCTGTGCTGCCCCGTCACCCTGAACCACGCGCACCGAATCACCGTCACGCAAGCCCAGCCGCTCGGCGAGCGCGCGGTTCATTGATGCAACCGGTGCCTGCGCGTCGCGTGTCTTCTGCAGTGCCGGCGCGCGGCGCACGATCGCATCCGTGGCATAGATCGGCACTTCGCCGATACGCTCGATCACATCCGCCGCCGGTGCCGCGGAAGCCGCGGGCGTCCCGCCGGTGAGCCGGTTGTCGAGACGGCTCGCGACATCGACGTCGGCGAGCGCCTCCTGCCTGATCTCGGCACTGCTGTCGTATTCGAAGCCGGCAATGCCCAGCAGGTTGCCGAGCACACGCAGCACCTTCCACGCGGGGCGCGTTTCGGCAAGCGGCTGCACCACACCGTTGAAGCTCTGCACCGTGCCTTCGGTGTTGACGAAGGTGCCGGCAGTCTCGGTGAACGGGGCGATCGGCAGCATCACGTCGGCGTAATCTGCTGCGCGATGCTGGTACGGAGACAGTGCGATCACCAGTTCCGCCGCCTGCAGCGCGACCAGCGCCGCCGCCGGATTCGCGCTGTCCAGCTCCGCTTCCGCCCCCAGCAGCAGATACGCTTTGCGCGGCTGCGCCAGCATGTCGGCCGCGTGCAGGCCGCGCGGCTCCGCCGCGTTCGGCACCGCGCCGGCAAGATAGCCGCCGACGCTGTTCGCCGCTTCGCCGAGAAAGCCGAAGCGCGCGCCGATGATGTCGGCCAGCGCCTGCGCCAGTCCCTGCAGTTGCGCTGCAGCCGCATGATGCTGCACCAGATTGCCGAGCAGCACCGCCGTAGACTTGCCCGACAGCAAGCTGGCGGCGATCGCCTGCGCCTCCGGTGACGGCCCGATCGCGGCCACGGCGTCCCGAATCGCAGCCGGCAGTTCACGTCCGCCCTGTTGCGCAGCGGCCTTCACCACGGCGGCGAGCGTGATCGCCATCTGCGACGGCGCGACGATCGCCTTGTGCGCGACCCGCATCAGCAGATCGTCATCGACCGGATTGATCAGGTTGAGCTCGGTGCCGCGTTTCGTCGCCTGGCGGATGCGGTGAGCGAGCAGCGGATGGTCCTTGCGCAGCGTGCTGCCGACCACCAGCACGCGGTCGAGCGTGTTGAAGTCGGCGATCTTCATGCCGAGCCACGGTACGCCGGCCGCCTGCGCATCGGCGCTGAAATCGGTCTGCCGCAGCCGGAAATCGACATTGCCGGAACCCAGGCCGCGCATCAGTTTCTGCAGCAGATACAATTCTTCTAGCGTCTGGTGCGGCGTCGCCAGCGCGCCGATTTGCGCCGCGCCATACTGGCCGCTAATGCGCTTCAGACCGTCGGCAACGAACTGCAACGCGACCTGCCACGGCACTTCGCGCCACGCACCGTCCTGCTTCAGCATCGGCCGCGCCAGACGCTCTTCCGAATTCAGCCCTTCATAGGCGAAACGGTCCTTGTCCGACAGCCAGCACTCGTTGATCGCTTCATTGTCGCGCGGCAGCACCCGCATCACGCGATTCTGCTTCACCTGCACGATCAGGTTGGCGCCGAGCCCGGTGTGCGGGCTGATCGACGGCCGCCGCGTCAGCTCCCAGTTGCGCGCGCTGAAACGGAACGGTTTCGACGTCAGCGCGCCGACCGGGCACAGGTCGATGACGTTGCCCGACAGCTCGGAATCGACGGTCTTGCCGACGAAGGTGACGATCTCCTCGCGCTCGCCGCGCTTGATCAGGCCGAATTCCATGATGCCGCCGATTTCCTCGCCGAAACGCACACAGCGCGTGCACAGGATGCAGCGCGTCATCTCGCTCGCGATCAGCGGCCCGAAATTCTTGTTTGCGACCGAGCGCTTCGGTTCGCCAAAACGCGATTCGCTGGCGCCGTAGCCGACCGCCAGATCCTGCAGCGGACACTCGCCGCCCTGGTCGCAGATCGGACAGTCGAGCGGATGGTTGATCAGCAGAAATTCCATCACGCCCTTCTGCGCATCGGTCGCCAGCTTCGAGTGCGTCATCACTTTCATGCCTTTGGCGACCGGCGTAGCGCACGCCGGCAGCGGCTTCGGCGCCTTCGCGACCTCGACCAGGCACTGGCGGCAGTTCGCGGCGACGGTCAGCTTCTTGTGATAACAGAAGCGCGGAATGTAGATGCCGACGCTGTCCGCGGCCTCGATGATGGTGCTGCCTTCCGCGACTTCCAGCTGTTTGCCGTCGATTTCGATTTCTACCATGACTTGCCCATCAGAATGCGGGTTCCCCGACCAGGCATTTCTTGTGGTCGATGTGATACTGGAACTCGTCGCGGAAATGCTGAATGAAGCTTTTTACCGGCAGCGCGGCGGCGTCACCCAGCGCGCAGATGGTGCGGCCAAGAATGTTGTTCGCGACGTTCACCAGCAGGTCCAGATCTTCCTGCCGGCCGCGGCCGGTTTCGATGCGGTCCACCATGCGCCACAGCCAGCCGGTGCCTTCACGGCACGGCGTACACTGGCCGCACGATTCCTCGTAATAGAAATACGACAGCCGGCGCAGCGCGCGCACCATGCAGGTGGTCTCGTCCATCACGATCACCGCGCCCGACCCCAGCATCGAGCCGGCTTTCGCGATCGAATCGTAGTCCATGTCGGTCTGCATCATGATGTCGCCCGGCAGCACCGGCATCGACGAACCGCCCGGAATCACCGCCTTCAGCTTGCGCCCGCCGCGCATGCCGCCGGCCATCTCCAGCAGCGTCGCGAACGGCGTGCCCAGCGGCACTTCGAAATTCGCCGGACGCGCAACGTGGCCGCTGACCGAGAACAGCTTGGTGCCGCCGTTGTTCGGCCGGCCCAGGCTCAGGAATTTTTCGGCGCCGTGATTTATGATGTACGGCACGCTGGCAAAGGTCTCGGTGTTGTTGATCGTGGTCGGCCGGCCGTACAGCCCGTGGCTCGCCGGAAATGGCGGCTTGAAACGTGGCCAGCCCTTCTTGCCTTCGAGCGATTCGAGCAGCGCGGTTTC
The DNA here is from genome assembly GCA_040255885.1 of Betaproteobacteria bacterium. Lineage (GTDB taxonomy): Bacteria > Pseudomonadota > Gammaproteobacteria > Burkholderiales > JBDZVW01 > JBDZVW01. The sequence continues at coordinate 276 of JBDZVW010000308.1, read as the reverse complement.
CTCGCCGCAGATGTAGGCGCCCCAGCCGTGATGGTTGTAGAGCTCGAAGCTGAAATCCGAGCCGAGGATGTTGGCGCCGACCAGGCCGGCTGCGCGCGCCTCGGCCAGCGCCTCTTCGGCGCGTTCGTACTCGTCCCAGATTTCGCCGTGAATGTAGTTGTAACCCGCGGTTGCCGTCATCGCATAACCGGCGATCACCATGCCCTCGATGATCGCGTGCGGGTTGTAGCGCATGATGTCGCGGTCCTTGAAGGTGCCCGGCTCCCCTTCGTCGGA
>JBDZVW010000028.1:4229-14598 GCA_040255885.1 Betaproteobacteria bacterium | reverse complement strand
GCCGCTGCGGCCGTTTCGGAATCGGATGCCAGTTTCAGAACCGCCTTTCGCGCCGACTCGCTTAGACCTTCGCCTCCGGCGCGGACATGCGCGATGATTTCACTGCGCATGCGCGGCTCCCAGTATTTCACGAGAAACGTCGCGACTTCCGCCGGCGCGTTCTGCGGACCGGATTCGGACTCGAAGAACGTCGCGATCTGATTTGCCATGTGGACAAGATGCTTGATGTTCAACTGACTGCCTCCGAAATTTCGTGAATCCGTTGGGAATGGGTGTAGACCACATGGCCGCGCTGACGTGCGAATCCGACCAGCGTCACACCGCTTTCGCGCGCCAGCCGGATCGCCAGCCCGGTCGGCGCCGAAATTGCCGCCACCAGCGCGATTCCGGTCGTGGCCGCCTTTTGCACCATTTCATAGCTGGCACGGCTGGTGATGACGGCGAATCCGTCGGCGAAGTTGGATCGGCTCCACGCCAGCGAGCCGATCAGCTTGTCGAGCGCGTTGTGCCGCCCGACGTCTTCCCGCACCAGTCCGACCGCACCGGCGGCGGACGCCCACGCCGCGGCATGTACCGCGCCGGTTGCCGCATTCAGCGTCTGCAGCTTGCCAAGCTCCGCCAGCGCACGATGAATCGCCGCCGACGGTACTGCGAGCGATGATGATGCAACCGGCGGTGGCCGGCGAATCGCCTGCGCCAGACTCTCGGTGCCGCAGATGCCGCAGCCGGTGCGCCCTGCCAGGTTGCGGCGGCGCTCCCTGAGCTTGAAAAAACGGGCGGGCGAAATGGCGATATCCACCGCGATGCCTTCGTCGGTTCGCGTGATCTGCAGATCATGCAATTCGTCGATCGAGTCGACGATTGCTTCGCTCAGACTGAATCCCGCGGCAAAATCCTCGAGATCATGCGGCGTCGCCAGCATCACCGCGTAGGAAGTGCCGTTGTACGACAGCGCCACCGGCACTTCCTCGGCGACCAGATCCGTCGCGCGTTCCAGACCGTCAGCAGTCCGACGCTCGACCGGATAGGCGCCGCAGCTGCTGCCGACCGCAATGCGCAACGTGGCGCCCATTATGCCCGCTGATCCTGCAGTTCGGCTGATTCAGCCTCGGTTTCTCCCTGCTGCAGCAGCGCCAGCTGTTCCTCGGTGAATTGCCGATGCCGCTTTTGCCATTCCGACGGCTGCATCACCGGCATTACCTGCACTGCGGTCACCTTGTACTCGGGGCAGTTCGTCGCCCAGTCCGAATTTTCGGTGGTCACGACGTTGGTGCCGGTTTCCGGGAAATGGAAGGTGGTATACACCACGCCCGGCGCCATCCGCTCGCTGATCAGCGCACGCAGCACGATCTCGCCGGCGCGGCTCGTCACGCCAACCCAGTCTCCGTCCTTGACGCCGCGGTCCTCGGCATCATGCGGATTGATTTCGAGACGATCCTCGCCGTGCCACGCGACGTTGTGGGTGCGGCGCGTCTGCGCGCCGACGTTGTATTGCGACAGGATGCGCCCGGTCGTCAGCAGCAGCGGATACTTGCGCGTGCTGCGCTCCTCGCTCGGCACGTACTCGGTCATCATGAAACGGCCGTTGCCGCGCACGAACTCGTCCATGTGCATGATCGGCGTGCCGTCCGGCTGTTCGTCGTTGCACGGCCACTGCACGCCGCCGACACGGTCCAGCTTGTCGAAGCTGATGCCCTTGAAAGTCGGGGTCAGCCGCGCGATCTCGTCGAGAATTTCGCCGGCATTCTGATAGTGCATCGGATAGCCGAGCGCATTCGACAACCGTTGCGTGATTTCCCAGTCGGCGTAGCCGGCGCGCGGTTTCATCACCTCGCGCACGCGCGACACCCGGCGCTCGGAGTTGGTGAAAGTGCCTTCCTTTTCGAGGAATGAGCTGCCCGGCAGGAACACGTGCGCGTATTTCGCCGTTTCGTTCAGGAACATGTCCTGCACGATCACGCATTCCATCGCCGACAGTGCCGCGGTAACGTGCTCGGTATCCGGATCGGACTGTGCGATGTCCTCGCCTTCGACGTAGATGCCCATGAAGCTGCCGTCGAGCGCCGCGTCGAACATGTTCGGAATGCGCAGCCCCGGCTCCGCCCACAGCTTGACGCCCCACGCCGCTTCAAACGAGCCGCGCACCGCCGGGTCGCCGACGTAGCGGTAGGCGGTGAATTCGTGCGGGAACGATCCCATGTCGTTGGAGCCCTGCACGTTGTTCTGGCCGCGCAGCGGGTTGGCGCCGACGCCGGGACGGCCGAAGTTGCCGGTCGCCATCACCAGGTTGGCAAGCCCCATCACCGCGGTCGAGCCCTGGCTGTGCTCGGTGACGCCGAGTCCCCAGTAAATCGCGCTGTTGACGCGGCCGTCCGGTCCCGATCCTTTCACGCCGACGCCGGCGTAGAGCCGTGCCGCCGCGCGCACCAGCTCCGCCGGCACGCCGGTGTGGCTGGCCATCGCTTCCGGAGAATTTTCGGGTTTCGCAATGAATGTCCGCCATTTTTCGAACGACGGTTTTTCGCAGCGGCGGGCCACGAAATCCTCATCGACGAATCCTTCGGTGACGATCACGTGCGCCAGGCTGTTGAACAGCGCGACGTTGGTGCCCGGCCGCAATTGCAGATGGTAGTCGGCCTGCACATGCGTGCTGCGCACCAGTTCGATGCGGCGCGGGTCGGCGACGATCAGCCGCCCGCCGTTGCGCAGCCGGCGTTTCATCTGCGACCCGAACACCGGGTGCGCGTCGGTCGGATTGGCACCGATCAGCAGGATCACGTCGGCGTGCTCGACGGAATCGAAATCCTGCGTGCCGGCCGATTCGCCGATCGTGGTCTTCAGCCCGTAGCCGGTCGGTGAATGGCAGACGCGCGCACAGGTATCGACGTTGTTGTTGCCGAAGCCGGCGCGCACCAGCTTCTGCACCAGATAGGTTTCCTCATTGGTACAGCGGCTGGAAGTGATGCCGCCGACCGAGAAACGGCCGTGCTCGGCCTGGATGCGCTTGAGTTCGGAAGCGGCGTAATTGATCGCTTCGTCCCACGACACTTCGCGCCACGGATCGGTAATCTTGCTGCGGATCATCGGCTTCAGGATACGGTCGCTGTGGCTCGCGTAATCCCACGCGAAGCGGCCTTTCACGCACGAATGGCCGTGATTCGCCCGGCCCGCCTTTTCCGGCACCATGCGCACCAGTTCGTCGCCCTTCAGTTCGGCACGGAACGAGCAGCCGACGCCGCAGTAGGCGCAGGTGGTGACGATCGAGCGATCCGGCGCGCCCTTCTCGATCACCGACTTCTCGACCAGCGCATCGGTCGGGCACGCCTGCACGCAGGCGCCGCAGGACACGCATTCCGATTCCAGGAACGACTGGTCCATGCTGGCAACGATCTTCGATTCGAAGCCGCGCCCTTCGACGGTCAGCGCGAACGTGCCCTGGATGTTGTCGCAGGCGCGCACGCAGCGCGAGCAGACGATGCAGCGGCTGGCATCGAAGCGGAAGTAGGGATTGCTGTTGTCGACGATCGCGCCCAGGTGCGTACGCACCGCGTCGCCATAACGGATGTCGGTGACGCCGAGCGTGCGCGCGAGGTCGGCCATTTCGCTCACGCCGCTGCCCGATTCGCTGCGGCATTCCGCCGGATGGTCCGACAGATAGAGCTCCATCACGCCGTGGCGGATGTTACTAAGCTTGCTGCCTTGCGTGCGCACCTTCATTCCGGCTTCGGCGGGCGTCGTGCACGACGCCGGATAACCCTTGCGCCCGTCGATCTCGACCAGACACAGACGACACGAGCCGAACGCTTCCAGCGAATCGGTCGCGCACAGCTTCGGAATGCCGATCCCGGCTTCCAGCGCGGCGCGCATCAGCGACGTGCCTTCCGGCACCACCACTTCGGTGCCGTCGATCTCCAGCGTTATTTCTTTTGCGCCAAGCCGTTTCGGGGTTCCGTAATCGCTCTCTTTGGGAGCCGTCATGTCTGTTCTCCTGTATGGTGATTCGTGGCGGACCGTGCGTTATGCACCCTTCGCCGGTGCATCGCCGAAATCCTGCGGAAAGTGTCGCAGCGCGCTGAGCACCGGGTACGGCGTCATGCCGCCCAGCGCGCACAGCGATCCGTTCAGCATCGTGTCGCACAGATCACGCAGCAGCGCGAGATTGTGCTGGCGGTCGCGGCCTTCGATGATCGCATCCATCACCTCGACGCCGCGCGGCGAGCCGATGCGGCACGGTGTGCATTTGCCACACGACTCGATCGCACAGAATTCCATCGCGTAGCGCGCCATCTGCGCCATGTCCACGGTGTCGTCGAACACCACGATGCCGCCATGGCCGAGCATCGCATCGATCGCGATGAAGGCCTCGTAATCGAGCGGCGTGTCGAACTGATGCACCGGCAGATAGGCGCCGAGCGGGCCGCCGACCTGCGCGGTACGCACCGGGCGTCCGGTTGCGGTGCCGCCGCCGTAGTCGCGCACCAGTTCGCGCAGCGTGACGCCGAACGCTTTTTCGATCAGTCCCGGATACTTGACGTTGCCCGCCAACTGGAACGCCAGCGTGCCGCGCGAACGGCCCATGCCGTAGTCGTGGTAGTACTTCCAGCCGCGGTCGAGAATGATCGGTACCGACGCCAGCGAGATCACGTTGTTGATGATGGTGGGACGCCCGAACAGGCCCTGCACCGCCGGCAGCGGCGGCTTGAAGCGCACCATGCCGCGCTTGCCTTCGAGACTGTCGAGCAGCGAGGTTTCCTCGCCGCAGATATAGGCCCCGGCGCCGACGCGGACTTCCAGCTCGAAACGCTTGCCGCTGCCCAGAATGTCCGCGCCGAGATAGCCGGCATCGCGCGCATTGGCGATCGCCTCGTCGAGCACCTGTTTCGCGTACGGGTATTCGGAGCGCAAATAGATATAGCCGTGGTCGGCGCCGACCGCCAATGCCGCGATCGTCATGCCTTCGATCAGCGCGAACGGATCGCCTTCCATCAACATGCGATCCGAGTACGTGCCGGAATCCCCTTCGTCGGCGTTGCAGACGACGTACTTCTGCGGCGCCTCAGTGCCGAGCACCGTTTTCCACTTGATCCCGGTCGGAAACGCCGCCCCGCCGCGGCCGCGCAGTCCGGACTGTGTCACTTCCTCGACCACGTCACCGCCGCTCATGCCGATCGCACGCGCCAGTCCGCGGTAGCCGCCGTGCGCCCGGTAGTCGTCGAGCGACACCGGATCGGTGATGCCGACGCGGGCGAACGTCAGCCGTTCCTGTTTTTTCAGACACGGAATTTCTTCCGTCAACCCGAGGCGCAAATGATGGTCCCCACCGTGCAGAAAATCGCACTCGAACAGTGCGTTGACGTCTTCCGGTGCGACCGGCCCGTAGCCGATCCGTCCTTCCGGCGTCGCCACCTCGACCAGCGGTTCGAGCCAGAACAGCCCGCGCGATCCGTTGCGCACCAGATGGATGTCGGCGCCGCGGCGTGCCGCCTCGCCGACGATCGCGCGCGCCACTAGGTCGGCACCGAGCGACAATGCACTCGAATCGCGCGGTACGAAAACCGTAATACTCATTTGCCACCTTTCATTGTCTGAACCAGCGCATCGAAGCGGCTCGCCGACATCCGCCCGTAGAGCGCGTCATCCACCATTACCGCCGGCGAGCATGCGCAATTGCCGAGGCAATACACCGGCTCCAGCGTAATCGCGCCATCGTCGGTGGTGTCGCCGAAGCCGACGTCGAGGGACGACTTGACGTGCTCGGTAAGCGGCACGCTGCCCATCGCCTGGCAGCTCTCCGCCTGGCAGATACGGACCACGTGGCGGCCTGGCGGCGTACGCCGGAAATCGTGGTAGAAGCTGATAACCCCGTGCACCTCCGCCCGGGAGAGGTTGAGCCCGGAGGCGATCGCCGGAACCACCATTTCCGGCACATAGCCCAGCGTCTCCTGAATACGATGCAAAATCGGCAACAATGCACCGTCCTGCTGTTTGAGTTCCGCGACGATCGCGGACACCGCTTCGAGCTGGGCGTTTTCTTCCAGGATCATGATTTCCTTTCCATATCACCGGCCGGGGTGGCGGAGTCGACCGCTTCAGCGGTGGCGCCTGTGAACGCCGGCAACGGATTGTCTAGAGTTGTTGCAAATATGATATTCATATGACAATATATGCATATTATCTGTTACTACACATCATTCAGATAGATGATCATGATATTAATAGATAAATTAATAATCAATATGCTACATTAGTCATATGGCTAACAACGATATCCATCTGGAACTGACATGGGTAGCCGGATCAGACTCCGGCAAAAAGGTCGATCTCAAGCTGTTCGGTCTGCTGCAGACCATCAAGGACGCCGGAACGCTTTCCGCCGCAACCACCCAGGTCGGCCTGCATTACCGGCAGGCATGGGGATTGATCAACAAATGGTCCGGCATTCTCGGCCAGCCGCTGGTCGTGATGGAGCGCGGGAAAGGCACGCGGCTGTCGCCGCTTGGTGAAAAGCTGGTGTGGATTCAGAAACGCATCACCGGCCGCCTGTCGCCGCACCTCGAAAGCGCGGCATCCGAGGTCGAGGATGAGCTCGGCGAATTATTGAGCCAGGAGCGCGTCGCGCTTCACGTCTATGCGAGCCATGATCTCGCGCTGGCGGATCTCAGGGATTTCTTTCGTGGCCAGACTTCCGGACCAACGCTCGACCTGCGCTTCGTCGGCAGTCTCGACAGCGTGGTCGCGCTGTGCAAGGCGCGCTGCGAGATTGCCGGATTTCACGTCCCCGAGGGGCCGCTGGCGCAACGCGTCGCCAAATCGTATCTGCCGTGGCTCAAGCCGCGCGCGCAACGGCTGATTCGTTTCATCAGACGCGCCCAGGGTTTGATCGTCAATCCCGCCAACACCGTCAAGATCGGAAGCATCGAGGATATCGTCAACCACAATGCCCGTTTCCTCAATCGGCAACGCGGATCCGGCACCCGCCTGGCGTTCGATCAGATGCTGCAGGAAAAAGGCATCGAGAAAACGCAGGTCAACGGCTACTACTCCGAGGAATTCACCCACCTGGCGGTCGCCGCCGCGGTTGCCGGCGGCGTCGCCGACGTCGGCCTCGGGCTCGAAGCCGCCGCGCGCAAACTGCAGATGGGATTCGTCCCGCTGTTCACTGAAACCTATTATCTGCTGACGAAGCGCGAATCGCTGGAACAAAAGCACGTGGAAGAACTGATTTCAGTTCTGCAAAGTCCGGCGTTTCAAACCATCGTCGGAAAATTCGCCGGCTACGACGCGGCGGATGCCGGCTCCGTGCTGACGATAGGCGACGCCATGCCGGGACTGGCCGCCGAAGACGGTGCAGCCGGTCAGGGCCGTTCCGGGGTTGCGCGCGGCGGCTGACCCGGAACGGACTGCGGATCGGCCCCGGAGCGGTACGGAGGCCGCTGCCACTGCCGTTCGAACTGCTGTTGTTGCTGTTGCCGTTCGCGCGCAAAACGCTGCTGCATCGCCTCGGTCCGCGCGCGCCTGACCGCATCCGGCTCCGCGCGCAGCCCTGATTGCGATTGCTGCAACTGCTGTGTCTGCTGCCGCTCTAGCTGGAGCTGCTGCTGACGCTGCTGGCTGTCCATCAGCTGGCGCCGCTGCTGCTGCGAGGTCGAGGCGGCAGGGCTGCGAAGATCCCGCTGATACCGCTTCAATTGAAGTTGCAGCTGATCCTGCTGCTGCTGACGCTGCAACTGCAGGCGCTGGATGCCCTGCTGCTGTACCGGACCGCAAAACCCGATCGCCGGCAGGCTCGCCGCGGCCATGCACAACACCGCGACCAGCCGCCGCCCAGACGTGCCCGCTGCGGCTGCACTTCGATACATCCGGAATTTCGCTGTAATCACGTTGCCTGCACGCATTCGATTACACCGGATCAGTATACTCCCCGCTTTCGACGGCACAAGACAGGCGTTCCGCACCCGCCGGTGATTGCAGCCGTTCGCGCAGCACGCGCGCCGCGTCAACCATGTGCCGGAGTGCGGCTTGCGTTTCCGGCCAGCCGCGCGTTTTCAATCCACAATCGGGATTGACCCACAGGCGCTGCGCCGGAATGACCCGCAACGCCGTTTCCAGCAGTCGCAGCATTTCGGCCTCATCTGGCACCCGCGGCGAATGGATGTCGTAAACGCCGGGACCGATGTCATTCGGATAGTCGAATCCCGCGAACCCTTTCAGCAATTCCATCCGCGAACGCGATGTCTCGATCGTTATGACGTCCGCATCCAGCTGCGCGATCGCGCGCAGGATGTCGTTGAATTCGGAATAGCACATGTGGGTGTGAATCTGCGTCGCGTCACCGACGCCGGACGACGCCACCCGGAACGCGCGTATCGCCCATTCCAGGTAGTCGTGCCGTTGATCGGACGTGAACGGCAGCCCTTCGCGAAACGCCGGCTCGTCGATCTGGATGATGCCGATGCCGGCACGTTCCAGATCGCAGACTTCATCGCGGATTGCCAGCGCAATCTGCAGCGCGGTTTCCGCACGCGGCTGATCATCCCGCACGAACGACCACTGCAGTATCGTCACCGGTCCGGTCAGCATGCCTTTCATCGGCCGCTCCGTGAGGCTTTGCGCATAGGACGTCCACGCCACCGTCATTGGCGCCGGCCGCGATACGTCGCCGAAGATGATCGGCGGCTTTACGCAGCGCGAACCGTAGCTCTGGACCCAGCCGTCGCGGGTAAACATGAAGCCCGCCAGTTGTTCGCCGAAGTACTCGACCATGTCGTTGCGTTCCGCCTCGCCGTGAACCAGCACGTCGAGACCGATCGCCTCCTGTCGCTCGACCACGGCACGGATCTCGTCATGCATGCTGGTACGGTAATCTTCCGCGGATAACGCGCCCGCGCGGAACCGGGCACGCGCCGCGCGAATCTCCGGCGTCTGCGGAAACGAGCCGATCGTGGTGGTCGGCAACAGCGGCAGCCGCAGTCTTTCCTGTTGACGTTTTTTGCGATCAATGAACGGGGATGCGCGCCGCTCATCGGCTGCGTTCAACCGTGCCAGACGCCGCCGCACCGCTTCGTCGTGAGTCCGGCTCGACGTGTGGCGTGCCTCCACCGCACGATCCGACGCAGCCAGTTCCGAACGAATCACAAGTTCGCCTTCGCTCAGGCCGCGTCGCAGCACGTCGATTTCTTCCAGTTTCTGCACCGCAAACGCGAGCCACTGCTTCAGTTCCGGATCGAGCTCCGTTTCCAGCGCGAGATCGATCGGCACATGCAGCAGTGAACAGCCAGGCGCCAGCCACAGCCGCTCGCCCAGCCGCTCGTACGCCGGCCGCAACTGCGCCAGTGTGCGTCGCAGATCGCTGCGCCATACATTGCGGCCGTCAACCACACCGAGCGACAGAACTTTATCGTCCGGGTAGTCCGGCAGGAATGCATCGAGCTGTTGCGGTGCCCGGACAAGATCCAGATGCAATCCCGCGACCGGCAGCTCTTTTAACAGCACCGCCTGCTTGTCGACGGCGCCGAAGTACGTAGTCAACAAAAGCGGCGGGGCATGTGGCGCAAGCTCGTTGTAGGCCGTCGCGAATGCACCTGTCCACCGCGGCGGCAGATCGAGCGCAAGAATCGGTTCGTCGATCTGTATCCACTCCACACCCATTGCTCCGATGCGCGCGACGATTTCGCGATACACCGGCAACAGCTGCGGCAGCAGGTCGAGCCGGTCAAAACCGGGCGCCGTTTCCTTGCCCAGGTACAAATATGAGAGCGGTCCCGGCAACACTGCCTTCGAGCGCGTGCCGCATGCACGTGCTTCGTCTATCTCGTCGAACAATCGCGTCGATGCCACGCGAAATTCGGTGGCGGCCGAAAACTCCGGGACGATATAGTGGTAATTGGTGTCGAACCACTTGGTCATCTCCATCGCCGGTTGCTCGCCCGTGCCGCGCGCAAGCGCAAATTCCAGTTCGATCTCACTGCCGCCGATACCGGCGAAGCGCGGCGGAACGGCGCCCACCAGCAGCGTGGTGGCGAGCACGTGGTCGTAGAGCGCAAAATCGCCAACCGGAACCAGGTCGATACCGGCCTGCCGCTGCTGCTGCCGGCGCCCGGCGCGCAGCCGCAGCGCCGCCTCACGCAGTGCGGGCTCGTCGATCTTTCCGGCCCAGAATGCCTCAAGCGCCCGCTTCAGCTCGCGCCCGCGCCCGATGCGCGGAAACCCCAGGTTGTGCGTCGTGACCATCGCTCTGCTCCATCTGATTGACAGCTAGCATCGTCGCGCGCTAGGCTTCATGAATCAAACGATATATTTTTCATATTTGATGAAAAATATTCATATTGTAAATCGACAAGCGAACCGCAGAGGCGCGGAGACGCAGAGG
>JBDZVW010000028.1:0-4129 GCA_040255885.1 Betaproteobacteria bacterium | reverse complement strand
ACGCAGAGGAAACAATACCGGAATCCAGTATCAGGAGCCCTTTGCGGCTTTTCTTTACGCATTCGCGCCTTTGCGGTTATTGCTTTTCTCTGCGTTTCCTCCGCGTCTCTGCGGTTATCGCTTTTGTTCTTGCATTTTCTTGGCGCCCTTGGCGCCTTGACAGTTAATAAATGATCGAAATTCGCCATCTACGTACCCTCACCGCCGTCGCGGAATCGGGCAAACTGTCGACGGCGGCGACGCGGCTGCACATCACGCAGTCCGCGGTCTCGCATCAGCTGCGTGATCTCGAACGCCATTACGGCGTGACGCTGTTCGACCGCAGCGCACGGCCGCTGCGGCTCTCCGCCGCCGGCCAGCGGCTGCTCGAACTGGCGCAGGAAACGCTGGCTCTGGTGCACGCCGCTGAACGCGATCTGCTGAAGATGTCGGACATCGGCGGCGGGGCACTGCGCATCGCGATCGAATGCCATACCTGTTTCGACTGGCTGATGCCGGTGATGGACGCCTTTCGTACACGCTGGCCGGACGTCGAGCTCGATCTGATATCGGGCTTCCACAGCGATACGCTGGCGCTGCTAGACCACGACCAGGCCGACATCGTCGTCGTCTCCGATCGGCGTGCCCGCCGCGGCATTGCCTGGCGGCCGCTGTTCCGCTTCGAGGTGCTGGCGCTGATGGCACCCGGCCATCCACTGGCACGCAAGCGCTGGCTGACGCCGCGCGACTTTGGCGGTGAAACGCTGATCACCTATCCGGTGCCGGATGCGCGCATCGACGTCATTTCCCGGTTTCTCGAACCGGCCGGCATCAAGGTCAAGCGCCGCACCGCCGAGCTGACCGTTGCGGTGCTGCAACTGGTTGCCAGCCGCCGCGGCCTGGCCGCGCTGCCGAGCTGGGGCGTGAAGAACTACATCGATTTCGATTACGTGGCAGCTCGGCCAATCGGCAGGCGTGGCTTGTGGAGCGGCCTCTACGCGGCCGCTACCGACGAGATCGCGGAGCGCGCCTACGTGCAGGATTTTCTGCAGATTGCCCGGGATACCTGTTTCGCGACACTGCCGGGGATCGTTCCACTGCGCTGACCGGAAAGCGAACCCAGGTCGTCAGCGAAGCGCAATCCGACATTTTTTCATGCGTCGGACTGCGTCCAAAGTCTAATTCGCGCAAGCGAACATCAATCGATCAAGTCATTGCCTTCGAAGAACGGATACGGCCCGTCGAACTCACCGATGAAGGCGGTGTGACTGACGAGCCGCGCGCCGTCCCACCAGTGCAGCTGATAGCCCGGTGGCTCCATCACGAATGCGCTGGGGCCGTCGGGCCGCAGATCGAGCGCCACCTGGTGCGCCGGGCTGGGACAGGTCGATACCGCGGTACCGCACCAGCGCGTGTCGATCGCACGATGCAGATGCCCGCAGATGATCTTTTCAATCTGCGGATGGTGCGCGACGATGCGGCCGAACGCTTCCGCGTTATCGAGCCCGATCCGGTCCATGTGCGCGATACCGGTCCTGAACGGCGGATGATGCATGAAAATCAGCGTCGGCCGCTGCGGCGCTTCGGCCAGCCGTGCTTCGAGCCAGGCCAGCCGCTTTTCGCACAACGTGCCGCCGCCCTGCTGCGGCACCACCGTATCCAATGCAATCAGCCGCAGCGGATAATCCTCCAGCGTGTACTGCACGAATTCATCATCGGGCATCCACGCGCAGTCACGAAACGCCTCGCGGAACGCACCGCGCTCGTCGTGGTTGCCGGGTATCAGATAAACCGGCATCTTCAGCGGTTCCAAAAGTTCGCGCAGAAACGCATATTCGTCGGGCCGCCCGAAATCGGTCAGGTCGCCGGTCGCGAGCACGACGTCAGGCACCGGATCGAGGCGCTGCAATTGCGCCACACAGCGCTGCAGGCTGGCGGCAGTGTCAACTACGCGGTACGCGAGCCTGCCCGGCAGCTTGACATGAAAATCAGTGATTTGCGCAATCAGCATTGCCGCTCCATGCCTTTCTTAATTCAGCCGCAGCAGCGTGTCCGGCCGCACGGCGATGTGTACCGTTTCGCCTTTTACAAACTGCCGGCGTTGCGATGATTCAACCACGATCAATTCCTCGGCGACGCCTTCGACGATCACCCGTGTGCGATCGCCGAGGAAAAACGCCGCGGCAACGCGACCGGCGAGCGCTCCGTCCGATGCATCAGCAATCCGCGCATCTTCCGGACGAAAACCGAGTTCGGCTGTCTCGCCGTCCGCCGCATCACATGGCAGATGCCCGCCGGCAATTTCCATAAGGCCGCCGCGCACCACACCGCGCAGCCGGTTCATCGTGCCGATGAATTCGGCAACGAAACGGCTGGCCGGACGATAGTAGATTTCCTGCGGCGTCCCGACCTGGGCAACGCGCCCTTTTTCCATCACCACGATGCGGTCGCCGAGCGACATCGCTTCCGCCTGATCATGCGTGACGTAGATCGTGGTGATCTCCAGCTCGCGCAGCAGGCGGTCGATTTCGACGCGCAATGTTTCGCGCAATTTCGCGTCGAGCGCGGTCAGCGGCTCATCGAGCAGCAGCACGCGCGGCTTCACGATCAGCGCCCGCGCCAGTGCGACGCGCTGCCGCTGTCCGCCGGAAAGCTGATCGACGCTGCGGTTCGCGAACTCCTGCAGATGCATCAGATCGAGCATTTCGGCCACCTGTGCCGTGCGCTCGGCCGACGCCACGCGCCGCACCCTGAGGCCGTAGGCAACGTTCTGTGCGACGCTCATGTTCGGAAACAGTGCGTAGCTCTGGAACACCATGCCGACATTGCGCTTTTCGATCGGCAGCGCGGTGACGTCATCATCACCGAAGCGCACGCGGCCGCCGGCGTCCGGCTTTTCCAGCCCGGCGATCAGCCGCAGTGTGGTGGTCTTGCCGCATCCGGAAGGCCCGAGAAACACGACGGTTTCGCCGGCGGTGATGTCCAGCGTCAGCGGTTCGAGTGCGCGCGTGCCGTCCGCAAACGTCTTGCCGCACGCTTCCAGCCGGATGCTGACGGCGCTATCGCGAAGCCGGATTGCCATCTTCCGTCACCCGCGTCATCCGGCGCCGTTCGCGCGACATCATCTGCATCGCGACCAGCAGCGGGATGATCATGATGAAAAATACGATGGTATAGGCGCTGCCGACCTCGAGCCGCATCGACGCATAGGTTTCCGCCAATCCGACCGGCAGCGTCTTGGTCAGCGGCGTGTACAGCATCCACGTGATGTTGAACTCGCCGATCGACAGTGTCACCACCATCAGCGCCCCCGCCAGTATGCCGGAACGCACGTTGGGCACGATGACGCCGAAGAAACGCTGCCGGAACGACGCGCCGAGACTCGCCGCACCCTCCTCCAGCGTACGCAGGTCGATCGAGCTCATCACCGCCAGCACCGAGCGCAACATGAACGGCAGCGTGTACAGCACGTGTCCGACCAGGATGAACAGCCAGCTGGTGCGGAACGCGCGCACGTCGCCGTACGTCAGAATCAGCGCCAGCCCTGTCGCCAGTCCCGGCACGGCGATCGGCAGTACCAGCAGCTCCTCAACCAGCCGCGTGAGCCGGCTGCGGCTCCGAGCCAGTACATAGGCCGCCGGCACGCCGAGCACCAGTGTCACCGCCAGACAGGCGAGCGCGATCTGCAGCGACAGGTAGACCGTCTGGCTGTACAGATGCCACACCTGCTCCAGCCACTGCAGCGTCATGCCGCTGCGAGCGATGCCGGTAAAATAGTTGCCGGTGACGCCCGCCATGATCGACATGATGACAGGCGCGATCAGGAATGCGCAGGTGGCGAGTGTCAGCGTCAGCTGCAGGCCGAAGCGCAGCCGGTAGCCGAAGGTACTCATCCGCCGGCCGCCGCCACGGTCGAGCCCGCCAGCGTACGTGCCAGCGCCAGCACCAGCCAGGTGATCGCGCCGAGCACGATCGACATCGCCGCAGCCATCACGAAGTTCGCGCCGTAGGTGAAATCGGTATAGATCACCAGCGACAGCACGTTGATGCGGGTCGCCAGCGTGAACGCTGTTCCGAATGCGCCCATCGATGTCGCGAAACAGATCGCGCTGCTCGAAATGACCGCCGGCTTGAGCGCCGGAATCACGAC
>JBDZVW010000307.1:0-3703 GCA_040255885.1 Betaproteobacteria bacterium | reverse complement strand
CCCGGCAACAACGGCGGCGATGCGCTGGTCGTCGCACGCCATCTGAAACGCTGGTGGTTCGATGTCAGCGTGGTATTCACCGGCAACGCGGAGCGGCTTTCCGGCGACGCGCGTCATGCTCTGGACGAATGGCGCAGCAGCGGCGGCACGCTGCTCGATGCGCCACCGCCATCGCGCCGCTGGGCACTGCTGATCGACGGCCTGTTCGGCATCGGGCTCACGCGCGATCTGTCGCAGCGCTACGCCGCGCTGGCGGACGCGATCAACGCGATCGATGCGCCGGTGCTGGCGATCGACGTGCCGAGCGGACTCAACGCCGACACCGGCCGCATCATGGGCCGCGCGGTGCACGCCGATCATACGGTGACGTTCATCGCACTCAAGCCGGGACTGCTGACGCTGGACGGCTGCGATTACTGCGGGCGCGTTCATCTATGCGATCTCGGACTCAATGCCGCGACGCTGCTGGCACCGTCCGGAGTGCGCATCGATTCGGGCATCGTATCGATGGCACTTGCGCCGCGTGCGGCGAATACGCACAAGGGCGATTACGGCAGTCTCGGCATCATCGGCGGCGCCCCCGGCATGGCCGGCGCCGCGGTGCTCGCCGGGCGCGCCGCGCTGAAACTCGGCACCGGACGTGTCTACGTCGGGTTTCTCACCGATGCGCCGGCGTACGATCCGCTGCAGCCCGAGCTGATGCTGCGCACCGCCGCCGACGTCATTGCGCTCGACAATCTCACGGCACTCGCCGCCGGCCCCGGCCTCGGACGGTCGCCGCAGGCACAGCAGCTGCTGGAACGCGCGTTACGGACGCCGTTGCCGCTGGTGCTCGACGCCGACGCGCTGAACCTGATTGCCGCGCATGACGCGCTGGCGCGCGCGGCGCCCGCACGCAGCGGACCGACGCTGATGACGCCGCACCCGGCGGAAGCCGCGCGTCTGCTGCACGCCGATATTGCGGCGGTTCAGAACGATCGTGTCGCCGCCGCGCTGCGGCTCGCCGATCAATATCGCGCCGCGGTGGTGCTGAAAGGTGCCGGCAGCATCTGCGCCTTGCCGGACGGCCGCTGGTTCGTCAATACCACCGGCAATCCGGGGATGGCGAGTGCCGGCATGGGCGACGTGCTGACCGGCATCGCGGGCGCGCTGCTGGCGCAACGCGTCGACACCGGCATGGCGTTGCTCGCAGCCGTACATCTGCACGGCGCCGCAGCGGACGATCAGGTGAAAAACGGGATCGGGCCGGCCGGGCTGACAGCCGGCGAAGTCATCGACGGCGCGCGCAGCATGCTGAACCGGCTGGTCGAGGGATCACCCCTCACCGACGATTGAAAACTCGGCCGGCAGCTTGACATAGAACAGACGCAGGCCTTCATCGGCCAGCAGCCGTAGCAGGCGCTCCGCCTGGATCGCGCTGACGAGGAATTCGACTTCGACCGGAACGTGTCCCGCAAGCTCGAAGAATCCCTCCTCGTGCAGCTTGCCATGACGCCCGTAGCCCGCGATCGCGCGAAAGACGGACGCGCCCGGCACACCCAGTCCGCGCGCGCGCTCGATCAGCCATTCGTAGAGCAGCTCGCCATCGTGCTGCTGCGCTTCGCTCACGTAAATCTTCAGGCAGACACCGCGCACCACGCCCATCGCATCACCCTTGCAGCCAGCGCATCGCGGCAATGCCGATTACCGTCATCACCAGTGAGCCCGCCAGGTGCAGCACAATCAGCGCCGCACCCCACGCGAGCTGCCCGCGCAGCAACAGTGTCACCGCTTCTATCGAAAATGTCGAGAAGGTCGTCAGTGCGCCGAGAAAACCGGTGATCACGAGCAGCCGGGCTTCCGGCGGCACGCTCGCATGATGCAGGAAATATTGGGTTGCGGCTCCGATCAGGAATCCGCCGATCAGATTCGCGGCGAGCGTGCCCAGCGGCACCGTCGGGAAAATCGGATTCAGCGCCAGCCCGAGCCCCCAGCGCAACCACGCGCCCATTACGGCGCCTGCGCCGATCGCCAGAAAGCTGTAGCCGATCACTTGCGAATGAGGTTTTTGTTGTTGGACCGGACAAGTCTATCACAAGCCCGGTGCGGTTCCGCCGCATACGCTCAAGGCGGTGTGCAGTCCGCCGTATCGCACTGAAGCAGGTGCCAAACGCAAGCCGACGCCGCGGGCGGGTTCCGGACTGCCGCGGCCTAACCCTTGAGCCGCCAGCGCGCCGCCGCGACGTCGTCCGTAACGCGCGCGTCGACCCAGCGTTCACCGTGCGCGGTCGTTTCCTTTTTCCAGAACGGCGCGCGCGTCTTCAGATAATCCATGATGAACTGGCACGCGGCAAACGCATCGCTGCGATGGCTGCTGGCGACTGCAACCAGCACGATCTGATCCGTCGGTTCGAGGCGGCCGATGCGATGGATCACGCGCGCCCCAATGATGTTCCAGCGGCCCTGCGCCTGCGCCACGATGTCATGGATCGATTTTTCCGTCATGCCGGGATAATGCTCAAGCGTCATCCCCGACACGTCGGCGCCGTCGTTGACGTCGCGCATCAATCCGATGAACGACGCCACCGCGCCGACTTTCGGATTGTCCCGATGCAGTTCCGCAATCTCGCGGCCGGTATCGAAATCGTCGCGCTGGATACGCACCTGCACGCTCATTCCGCAGTCTCCTAACCGCCGGTCACCGGCGGAAAGAACGCCACTTCGTCACCTGTTGCGACACGCGTATCATTCGCCGCCATTTCCTGATTGACCGCCGCGCGCACCGTTACATCGGATGCCAGCGCTTCCGCCCAGGCACCGCCGCGCTGTCCCAGCCACGCGCGCAGCGCGCCGACATCGGTCACGTCCGGCGGCAGTGCTACATCCTCCGCTGCGCAACCCAGCGCCTCACGCAGCCTGGCAAAATAAACGAGCTTGATCATGGCTTCATTATGCCCTTCCGACCAGCGAAAATGAAGCTGCTCCCGATCTCGGGAAACAGGTTGACGGCTCGCAAACAGCGGCGCTCAATATCAATGTCTCATGGCCCAATTCCAGCGTGCGGCACGCGGCCAGACGCCGGCAGAGCTCAACTCGGAGAAATGACATGCATGAGCCCATCCAGATCGAATATGAGGTGTTCGTGTCCGATGGCGACGCGGCAATCGGCGCAGTACGTGCGGTTTCACCTGGTGGCCGGCCCGAACTGGCAATTTACGTTGAAAACGCCGGCAAGTTCACGATACCACTGACTGCCGTCGAGGCCGTCCATTCCGGGAAGGTGATACTCAACTGCCGCAAGCTGGACCTGCGTCTGCGGCAGGCGATCGGCCACGTGCACGATGCCGAAACCCGCGGTTGAACCGCCGGAGATTCGGAATTCAGCGGGCAAGCTTGCAGGTTCTTCTCGACACGCCGATTTGAAAGCCACATCGACTGCCATATGCGGTGGAGAGAAGCATGAATACTTCGTTTTTGAAACCTCCGTCTGGCACGGCGGGGCTGACGCGGAAAACCTGGAACGGCACGTTCACGCCTTCCGACGTCTTCTGGCTTCAATGAGGCCGAGGCATCACTGCCTCGGAAAACCATACGTCGCCATCGGGTAGCATCGCGGCGTACAGGCTTCAATGAGGCCGAGGCATCACTGCCTCGGAAAACGCGCGGTCGGCACCAGGTTGCCGAGCTTCGCGCGAAGCTTCAATGAGGCCGAGGCATCACTGCC
>JBDZVW010000306.1:0-3712 GCA_040255885.1 Betaproteobacteria bacterium | reverse complement strand
GAAGTGGTCGCCATCATTGGCCCCAGCGGCGTCGGCAAGTCATCGCTGCTGCGCGTACTGGCCGGACTGCAGACGCCGGACAGCGGCGCCATCAAGGTTCACGGCAGGCCGCTCGACGGGCCGCATCCGCGAATCGGTTTCGTCTTTCAGGATCCGTGCCTGCTGCCTTGGCTGACGCTCGAACAGAACGTCGCATTCGGGCTGGACTTCAAGCATCAGCCGTGCATCAGTCCGGCCGAAAGACGGACACGCGTCGAGGCGGCGATCGCGGAAGTCGATCTGCAAACAGCACGCGGCCGCTATCCGGCGGCGCTGTCGGGAGGCATGGCGCAACGCGCGGCACTGGCGCGCAGCCTGGCACGCCAGCCCGAAATTCTGCTGATGGACGAGCCGTTCAGCGCGCTCGACGAAATCACGCGCAGCGAGATGCAGACGCTGCTGCTGCAGATCACGGCACGCCACCGCACGTCGGCGATTCTCGTCACCCACGACATCGACGAAGCGCTGATCGTGGCCGACCGCATTTTGCTGCTTGGCCAGCATCCGGCCCGTCTCATCGGCCAATGGCGTGTTGACCTGCCGCATCCCCGCGACGACGCGTTGCGCGAGCTGGCCGATGTCCGGGTCGACATCGTCGAAGCCCTGCGGAAAGCACGCCGCGCGCCGTCCGCGTAACAATCCGCTCACTTAGCCTGAGTCCCAACCCACAATGAAAAAAATTTTGATAAACGAAGCGCCGGACTCGGAAGCCCGCCGCGAATTTCTGAAGCTGTCGACGCTATTCACCGCCGCCGGCGCGCTGCCGCTGCTGCAGCTTCACCGGCAAGCGATCGCCGCCGAACCGGATGCGCCGCTGCGTATCGGCTATCTGCCGATCACCGACGCCGCGGCGCTGCTGATCGGCCACCACAACAAGCTGTTTCAGGGTCAGGGCCTCAAGGTCGAGAAGCCGAGGCTGTTCCGCGGCTGGGCACAGATCGTCGAAGCCTTTCTCAGCGGGCAGGTCAATGTCGTGCACATGCTGTCGCCGGTGACGATCTGGGCCCGTTACGGCAGCCGGTCGCGTTCGAAGGTCGTGGCATGGAATCACACCTGCGGTTCCGCGCTGACCGTTGCGGTGCAGCCGGAAATTCATACACTGGGTGATCTGGCGGGGAAAACCTTCGCCATTCCGTTCTGGTACTCGGTGCACAACGTCATCCTGCAGCATCTGCTGAAGAGCCAGGGCATCGAATCGATCAGCAAGGGCACCCCGGGCCCGAAGCAGGTCAAGCTGGTGGTGATGGCGCCATCCGACATGCTCGCCGGCCTTGCCGCACGCAAGATCGTCGGCTACATCGTGGCGGAACCGTTCAACGCCGCGGCTGAGCTGCTGAAAGTGGGCAAGATTCTGCGCTTCACCGGCGACGTCTGGAAGGACCACGCCTGCTGCGTGGTGTGGATGCACGAGAACGATCTGGAGCAGCGGCCGCAATGGACGCAGAAAGTGGTGAACGGCATCGTGCTGGCCCAGAAATGGATACGCGGCCATCGCGACGAAACCGCCCGCATCCTGGCGCGCAACGATCCCGATCGCTATACGCCGCACAACTACGACGTGCTGGCGAAAGTGCTGGCGCCGAAACCGCAGGATACCGCCCAATACATCGCCTCCGGAGCAATCCATCACCCGGCCTGGCACCAGCACCGCATCGACTTCCATCCCTATCCGTTTCCAAGCTATACCGAATCGCTGGTGTCGCTGTTGAAGGGCACGGTGGTCGAAGGCAAGAATGATTTTCTTCCGAAACTCGATCCCGCGTTCGTCGCGCGCGATCTGGTCGACGACCGTTTCGTCAAAAAGGCGATTACCGACAGTGGCGGCATGCAGGCCTTTGACCTGCCGGACGGTTTCACCCGCAAGGAAATCATCACTACCTGAACCATCGCGATGGCGAACGTCAACGGAAAACCGGCCCCGCAGCAGCTTCGCTGCTGCGCGCGGCACGCAATCCTGTCACGGATGTCATGAGCCAGAACACTCGATTCGGCCGCTACCGCATGCGCATCGGCCTCAGCCTGCTCGGACTGCTGGTGCTGCTGGCGCTTTGGGCGCTTGCGACATGGTGGCTGCGGCGGGATGTGGCACTCGCCGGACTGCTCAGCCCGCGTGAGACGTTCGACAGCCTCTACCATCTGCTGGCGGACAACGAGCTCACGGTGCACATACTCGCCAGCCTGCGACGGGTGCTGGTCAGTCTGGCGCTGGCACTGGCGCTGGGTGTGCCGATCGGTCTGGCACTCGGCATGTCGCCGCTGCTCGACAGTGGCACCAGCGGCGCCTTTCAGTTCCTGCGCATGATTTCGCCGCTGTCGTGGATGCCGATCGCGGTGATGGCATTCGGCATCGGCGATGCGCCGATCTATTTCCTGCTGACGATAACGGCGGTGTGGCCGATCATTCTCAATACGTCGGCCGGCGTGCGCCAGCTCGACGCGCGCTGGCTGGTGCTGGCCAAAAGCCTCAGCGCCACCCGCCGCGAGGTGATGTTCAGAATCGTGCTGCCCGGCGTTCTGGGCCACATCCTGACCGGCGCACGGGTTGCGATCGGCATCATCTGGATCCTGCTCGTTCCGTGCGAAATGCTGGGCGTCAGCTCGGGCCTGGGTTACTTCATTCTCGATACGCGCGACCGCCTTGCCTACTCGCAGCTGATGGCGGTGATCATTCTGATTGGCGCGCTGGGGTTCCTGCTCGACGCGCTGGCGCAGAAACTGCATCGCCACTGGACACACGCCGCCTGAGCGGCGCATCGCGGCAGCATCACCGCGCCGGCCACCTCCGGCACTTTCGCCGATCAGCCGCTGTTGCGCAGCCCCGCCGCAATGCCGTTGATCGTGATCAGCAGCGCGCGCCGGGTGCGATTTTCGCTGTCGTCGGTACCGCTGCGGAAACGCCGCAGCAATTCGACCTGGAGGTGATTCAGCGGATCGATGTACGGTCCGCGGTTGCGCAGGCTGCGCGTGAGCGCCGGGTTGTCTTCCAGCAGCACCTGGTGGCCGGTAATGCTGAACAGGTGCTGCAGCGTCAGCCGATGCTCCTCGGTCAGCTTCGTGAAAATCTCGCCACGCACCGCGGCGTCTGTCACCAGGTCGGCGTAGCGCGATGCGATGCCGAAATCGCACTTCGCCAGCACCATGTCCATATTGCTCAGCATCGCACGGAAGAACGGCCAGCCGGCATACATTTCGCGCAACTGCTGCGGACCGTGCGCTGCATGGTCCGCCAGCCACGCCGATACCGCGGAACCGAAGCCGTACCAGCCCGGCAGCATCATGCGCGACAGCGACCAGCTGAACACCCATGGAATCGCGCGCAGATCCTCGATGCGTCCGGATTGGGTGCGCGATACCGGGCGGCTGCCGATGTTGAGCTGGCCGAGCTCGCGAATCGGCGTTGCATCGCAAAAGAACTCAAGAAATCCCGGCGTCTCGTACACCAGCGCGCGGTACGCGTGATGGGCCGCAGCGCTGAGCTCCGCCATTGTTGCGCGCCATGCATCCGGCACCGCCGCGTCGTCCGCGTGAAGCAGGCTCGCCTCCATCGTCGCCGCCACCAGCGTTTCCAGATTGCGCTGGCCGATTTCCGGATTCGAATACTTGCTGGCAATCACCTCGCCCTGCTCGGTGACGCGGATCATGCCGTTGTTGCTGCCGTGCGGCTGCGCCAGCA
>JBDZVW010000305.1:0-3728 GCA_040255885.1 Betaproteobacteria bacterium | reverse complement strand
GATCGCAAAACGCGGTGTGTCGCGGTGGCGGGTGCGCAGGTCGTGCCACGCCAGTGCCAGCACCTGATCGAGCAGCAGGCACGCCAGATCGGACAGGTGGTCGGACAGCGTTTCCAGCGTCAGCGCGCCCGACAGGTCCTGCGCGATCAGCCGCAGCGTCTGGCTGTGCTTGAAGTGGCGTAATACGTCCATCTGGTGTTCGGTGTCGCCGTCGGCCTGCTGCAGCTGCTCGGTCAGCAGCAGGCGCAGCCGCGGCCAGTCCGGCGCCGCGTACAGCGTATGCGGATCGAGCAGTTCATCGAGCAGAATCGGGTGCTGCGCCAGATATTGCGCCACCCACGGACTGGCGCCGGCGAGCGCGGCCAGGCGCTCGAGTGCCTGCGGATATTCGCCCAGCAGTGCCAGATAGGATTCGCGCCGGCTTACGCTCTCGATGATCTGCAGCATGCGCGCTGCCGCGGTATCGGGATCAGGCTGGCGTGCGGCGGTGGCGACGAGCTGCGGCATCAGGCGGTCGAGCCGCGCCTTGCCGCTTGCCGCGATGCGGCGGTAGTGGCTGCCGTCGCGCAATGCCCGCAGTTGCTGCCACGTTTCCGCTGGCGTGCGAAAGCCCAGCCGGTCGAGCTGCGCCTGGCCCGCCTGCGGATCGGCGTCCGGTTGCCACAATGCGGCGAGCGGGTGCTGAGCATCCTGCTGCGAGTCGAAAATTTCACGGAAATGCCGGGTCACGCAATCGCGATGGCGTTCGAGTCCGGTTACGAATGTATCGTACGATGCGAACTGCATCGCGTCCGCGATGCGTTCCCGATCTGCGGCGCTGTCGGGCAGCGATTGTGTCTGGCAATCGTCGAGGTACTGCAGGCGATGCTCGAGATTGCGCAGGAAGCGATAGGCGTCGCACAGCTCGGCCACCACGCCGGACGCCAGCACGCCATGTGCAGCGAGCCGCTCGAGCGCGATGCGCGTCGACGGCGTGCGCAAGGCCGGATCATGGCCGCCGCGAATCAGCTGGAACAACTGCACGATGAATTCTATTTCGCGGATGCCGCCGCGGCCGAGCTTGATGTTGTCGCGCATGTCGCGGCGCTCGACCTCGGCCCGGATCTGCGCATGCAGCTCACGCAGCGAATTGATTGCGCTGAAATCGAGATGGCGGCGATAGACGAACGGCCGCACCAGTTGCGTGATTTCAGGCGTGCGGTCGCCGCATACCACGCGCGCCTTGATCCACGCATAACGTTCCCATTCGCGGCCCTGCGCGACGAAATACTGTTCGAGCATGTCGAAGCTCGACACCAGCGGTCCGGAGTCGCCGTACGGCCGCAGCCGCATGTCGACGCGAAACACGTGACCGTCCGCGGTGATTTCGGACAGGGCGCCGATCACCCTGCGCCCGAGGCGCGTAAAGTATTCGTGATTGCTGAGCGGCCGGTTGCTGTCGGTGTCGCCGTCTTCCGGATAGGCGAATACCAGATCGATGTCGGACGACACGTTGAGCTCGCTGCCGCCGAGCTTGCCCATCGCGATCGCATGCAACTGCTGAGGACGGCCGCTTTCGGCGCCATGCGGGGTGCCGTCCTGTGCCGACTGCCAGGCGTCGAGATGACGTGCCGCGCAGCGCAGCGTGACGTCGGCGAGCGCCGACACACTGTCCAGGACTTCGTCGAGTGTCGCAAGTCCGGCCAGATCGCGCACCATCACCCGCAGCATCACGTGGCGGCGCAGGCTGCGCAGTGCATGCTTCAGGGCATCTTCGTCGGCTATCGCCAGCGCGTCCAGGAAGCGCTCCATCTCGGCATGGCCGAACGGCCGTACGATCGTGTCGTCGTTGACTGCATCCGGCGCCCATGCCAGCAATCGCGCCGCGAAACGGCTGAGGCGGGCAGCATGTGCGGCGGCGCAGGCGGCGTCCGGCGGCGAGGAATTCGCTGGCTCCATGACGGGATTCAGGTTAGATTAGAATGTTTTAATGAACGATTTTTGCATTTTATTCTCTGCCGGATAGATTGTGGCGGAATCAAGACATTGGCTGATCGGCTGCAGCATATGGATTTACCGTGCCCTCACCGTGATCGTGCTGGTGGCGGGCTTCGGCTTTGCCGCGACGGTGCTTGCGCTGCGCTACTGGATCCTGCCCGACATCGGCAGTTATCGCGAACAACTGGAGCAGCAGGCCAGTCGGCTGGTTGAGCGGCAGGTTACGATCGGCGGCATCACCGCCGACTGGCGCGGACTGCGTCCGCACCTGACGATGACGCGCGTCGTGCTGTTCGATGCACAGGGACGCCGCTCGCTGGCGCTGCCGCGCATCGACGCCACTTTGTCGTGGCTGTCGCTGCTCGACCTCGCGCCGCGCTTCTATTCGATCGCCGTGGACGACCCGCACCTGAGCGTGCGGCGCGCGGCCGACGGTACCATCGCGGTGGCGGGCATCGAGATGAGCGAGGACGGCGAAGGCGACAGTCGCGTTGGCCACTGGCTGTTGCGGCAGCACCAGGTGTCGATCCGCAACGCCACGGTGAGCTGGCATGATCGGACCCGTGACACGCCGCCGCTGATTCTGAACCACGTCGATTTCCGGCTGGTGAACGGCACGTGGCGGCATCGCTTTGCACTGCGTGCTCAGACGGCAAGCCGCCTCGCCGGCACGCTCGACGTGCGCGGCGATTTTCGCGGCGGCCCGCTGCAGGCGCCCGCTGCATGGCGTGGACGCCTCTACGTAAAACTGCCGTACGCCGATCTCAACGCGTGGCGCAACTGGATCCACTATCCGATCGGCGTCGAAAGCGGCATCGGCGGCCTGACGCTGTGGCTCGATTTCGAGCGCGGGCAGATGCATCAGGTCACTGCCGACGTGCGGCTGGCCAACGTCAGCACGCAACTTGCGCCCGGCTTGCAGGTCATGAATTTCACCGCGCTGCGCGGGCGGCTCGACTGGCAGGCATTGCCGCACGGCTTCGAGGTTTCCGCGTCGCGTCTGCGGTTCACCGCCACCGACGGCGTGACTTCGCCGCCGATGAATGCCGACTTTCGCCGCACGCAAGCTCACGATGGTGTTCCTGCCGCCACCAGCCTGCATATCAATACGCTCGACCTGAAGTCGATTACCACGGTGGCTGACCGGCTGCCGCTGGATGCCCGGGTGCGCCAGGCGCTGAATGCGCTGGCACCGGCCGGGACGCTTGCCAACGTGTCGGCCCAGTGGAGCGGTCTGCTCGATCATCCGCTGCGCTACAACGTCAGCGCGCGTTTTTCGGGTCTCGCACTGAAGCGCAGCGGCGATGCGCCCGGATTCAGCGGCGTCAGCGGCACGCTGCTCGCGGACCAGCAGCGCGGCGCAGTCAGCATCGCGGCGCGCGACGCGATGTTCGACATGCCGCAGCTGTTTCGCGATCCGCTGGCGTTCGATCGCTTCGACGCGCGGTTGTCGTGGACCATGCATGACGGCGGCGCGACGGTGCAGCTTGCCGGTGCCGATTTTGCGAATGCCGATTTCGCCGGCACCGCGTCCGGCACCTATCAATTGAGGTTCGGCAGCAAGGGCACGATCGATCTCACGGCGCAGCTTTCGCGCGCGCGCGCGGTCGGCGTGCCGCGCTACCTGCCGCTCAGCATCAATGGGCACGCGCGCGCGTGGCTGGATACGGCGTTCAAGGACGGCCAGTCGGACGACGTGCGCGTGCGTCTGAAGGGCAATCTCGATCACTGGCCGTTCCGGGATGGCGGCG
>JBDZVW010000027.1:0-14815 GCA_040255885.1 Betaproteobacteria bacterium | reverse complement strand
CGCTGAACGGAACCAGCAACACCATCACCAATGCCGTCAGCTTCATCAATACCGGTGGACTAGCGCTCGGTAAGGCAGGTGGCACCTCAACCTCAACATTCACCGGCGGGTTGGATACGACATCAGCCGGTGGCACGGTGACGTTGGCGGGAACGATCAACACGACCAACACCGCACTGACGTTTGGCGCAGTAACACTCGGCGGCGCGACAACGTTGAATTCGGGCAGTGGCGCGCTGACGGTCGGTGCCGTAACCGGCGGCGGCTTCGGGCTCACGGCCACTTCTTCAGCGGCAAAGACTTTTTCGGGTGCGGTCAGCGGAATAACGGACTTCGCCGCGAATGGCGGCGGCAGTGTGTTGCTTGATGGGGGATCGGTGACGACGACCGGCATGCAGACTTACGGCGATGCGGTGACGCTGGGAGCGGACACGACGCTGGCGGGCAGCGGCATCACGTTTTCAGGAGCGGTGGATTCGGACGGTACGGCACGGACGCTGACAGTCAATGACAGCGGCACCACGACTTTTGGCGCAGCGGTAGGGAGTGGCGGCGCGCTGGCAAGCCTGAGTACAGATGCCGCCGGCAGTACGGCGATCAACGGCGGCTCGGTGAGGACTAGCGGCGCGCAGACCTACAACGATACGGTGACGCTGGGAGCGACGACGGCACTCACCGGTAACGGCATCATGTTCGGAGGAACCGTCGATTCGGCTGGCGCGGCACAGGCGCTGACGATCAACGACAGCGGCGTGACTGTTTTCGGTGGAGCGGTTGGTAGTATCAACGCGCTTGCCAGTCTGACTACCGATGCTGCCGGCAGCACGTCGGTCAACGGTGGCGGCATAACCACGACGGGAGTACAGACCTACGGCGATGCGGTGGCGCTCGGTGGCGACGCTACCTTCAAAGGAACATCGGCGTCGTTCGTGCCCCCGATCACAGGCAGCAGCCACAACCTGACGTTCAACTTCACGTCCCAGACGATTCTGAACAATGGCACTTTTGCCGGCGTCAACAACTTCACGTCGGATGGGCCAGTAACTGTCAACGGCGCGATCAGCACGGCTGGAGCACAGACTTACAACAGTACGGTAACACTGGGTGCAGCGACGGTGCTGAGTTCCACCGGCAATGGGGACGTCACGTTCGGCAGTACGATGGACGGTGGCTTTGATCTCACGGTCAACACCGGCGGCGCGACCAGCTTCAACGGTGCAGTCGGAGGCGGTGTAACGAACCTGATCACAGATGCCGGCGGCACAACGACGGTCACTGGCGGGATCGTTGCCGGCACTGTGAACTTTGGTGATGCGGCGACGATCGGCGGCATGATCACCACCACTGGTGCGCAGACCTATAACGGCGCGGTGACGCTGGGTTCGACCGCGACGCTGACGGCAGCAAGCGTAGCGTTCAAGAACACGGTCGATGGGTTGGGAGGGCTGACGGTCAACAGCAGCGGCGTGACGGAGTTTGATGGGGCGGTCGGGAGCAATGCAGCGCTGGCGAGTCTGACGACCGACGCGGGCGGCAGCACAGCAGTCAATGGCGGTACGGTGAAGACCAGCGGCACGCAGACTTACAACGATGTGGTGACGCTGGGAGCGGATGCCGTGCTCACCGGCAGCGGTATCGCGTTCGCCGGAACGGTTGATTCGGACAGCACTGCGCGGGCACTGACGATCAATGACGCCGGCGCAACTACATTCAGTAGTGCAGTTGGCGCTACTAACGCGCTTGCCAGCCTGAGCACGGATGCTGGCGGCAGCACGGCAGTCAATGGTGGCCTGGTCAAAACCACTGGTACCCAGAGTTACGGGGACCAGGTTGCGCTGGGCGCGGCTACGACTACGCTGACTGGCACTACCGGAACATTCACCGGGGGTTTGCTTGGAAACAGCCACGACCTGACTCTCGATTTCTCCACGGCGACCGACATAGGCGGTGGCACTTTCGGCGGCGTGAATAATCTGACGGTCAACGGCCCGGCGACGGTGGCTGGGACGGTCACGACCACCGGAACGCAGGCTTACAACGGCAGCGTTACGCTGAGCGGCAATGCCACGTTCACCGGTGCGTCCGCGTCGTTCGCGACTCCGATTGCAGGCGGTAGCAACGATCTGACGTTCGATTTTTCCGCTCCGGTGACGCTGAATAACGGCACCTTTACCGGTGTCAAGAACTTCACGTCCGAAGGGCAAACCACGGTCAACGGCACGATCACCACGGCAGGATCGCAGACCTACAACGGCGCGGTGACGCTGGGAACGACGCCGGTGCTGAGCTCTACCGGCAACGGTAACATCACGTTCGGCAGCACCGTTGACGGCGGCGCCGCTCTTGCAGTGAATACCGGCGGCATTACGACTTTCAGTGGAGCGGTCGGCGGTGTCAACGCATTGGCGAGCCTGACCACTGACGCCGCCGGTAGTACGGCGATCAACGGCGGCCCGGTGAGGACTAGCGGCGCGCAGACCTACAACGATGCGGTGACGCTGGGCGCGGCGACGACGGTGAGTTCGACCGGCGCAGGCGACATCGCCTTCGACGGCGCAGTCGATGGTGCAAACGCGCTGACCGTCGATACCGCCGGGACGACGACATTTGATGGTGCCGTTGGCAGCGGCACGGCGCTGGCAAGTCTGACTACCGACGCAGGCGGTGCGACAGTGACCTCTGGTGGGATTACTGCCGGCACGGTGAACCTTGGCGATGCGGCGACGATTAGTGGAACAATCACGACAACCGGTGCGCAGAACTACAGTGGCGCGGTGGCGCTTGGCGGCGACGCTACCTTCAACGGGACGTCGGGTTCGTTCGCATCACCGATCACAGGCGGCAGCTACAATCTGACGTTCGGCTTCACGTCGCAGACGATCCTGGTAAACGGCGTCTTTACCGGCGTCAACAACTTCACCTCGGAAGGGCCGGTAACCATCAACGGCGTGATCACCACGACCGGAGCGCAGACCTATAACGGTACAGTGACGTTAGGAACGGCGGCGACTTTAAGTTCCACCGGCAACGGCGACATCACGTTTGGCGGCACGGTTGATGGCGGCTTCGCTCTTGCGGTGGATACCGGCGGCACTACCGCGTTCAACGGTGCGGTCGGGGGTGGTGCTCAATTGGCGAGCCTGACTACGGATGCCGCTGGTACGGGTGTCACAGCGATCAATGGCGGGATAATAAAGACCAGTGGCGCGCAGACCTACAACGACGCGGTGACGCTGGGTTCAGCGGCGACGCTGACGGCGGCAAGCGTGGCATTCAAGAACAAGCTCGACGGCCCGGGAGGACTGACGGTCAACAGCAGCGGCGTGACGGAGTTTGATGGGGCGGTCGGGAGCAATGCAGCGCTGGCGAGTCTGACAACCGATGCTGGTGGCACGACGACGGCCACCGGTGGCATTGTTGCCGACACGATGAACTTGGGTGATGCCGCGACGATCGGCGGCGCGATCACCACCACCGGAGCGCAGAGCTACAGCGGCGCGGTGATGCTGGGAGCGGATGCCATGCTCGCCGGCAACGGCATCGCGTTTGCCGGAGCCGTTGATTCGGGCAGCACTGCACGGGCGCTGACGATCAACGACAGCGGCACGACGACTTTCGGCGGTGCGGTTGGAAACGGCGCGGCGCTGGCGAGTCTGACCACTGATGGCGTTGGCAGTACGGCGATCAACGGCGGTCTGGTGAAAACCACCGGCGCCCAGAGTTACGGAGACCAGGTTACGCTGGGCGCGGCTACGACTACGCTCACCGGCAGCACCGGGACATTCGCCGGCGGACTGGATGGCAACGGAAAAGATCTGATTCTCAATTTTCCTGCAGGCACTACAGTTAGCGGCGGCACGTTCAGCAACGTAAATAATCTGACGTTCAACAGTCCCGCCACGCTGGCCGGAACAATTACGACTACCGGCGCGCAGAACTATGGTTCCACCGTCATGCTGGCTGGCGCAACAACGATAGACGCAGATGCCGGCATCACTTTTGGCGGCACACTGACCGGAAACGGCAAGGATCTGACGTTGAAGACTGCGGCCGGCAGCGGCGACGTGAATGCTTCCGGTACTTTGAGCGGTGTCGGCGTGCTGACGCTCGATACCATCGGCGGCGCCGCGACTTTCAGCGGTACAGTTTCCGCGACGTCGCTGGACGTGACCGACACGGTGAAAAACGTCAGCCTGACTGGCACCGGCACGAACATTTCCGGCACGTCGACCTTCGCCAACACTGGCACGCTGACACTGGGTCAGGTCGGTGGCACGCAAACCTACGCCGGCGGCCTCGACACCACCGGCGTCGGCGGCGCGGTCACGCTGAACGGCACTCTCGGCACGGCAGGTGCCGATGCGACGTTCGGCAACTTCGTGCTGGGTTCGAATACGACTATCGCCGCGGGTACTGGGGCGACCGATTTCACGGGAACCGTCGATGGCAATTTCGCGCTGACGCTTTCTGGATCCGGCATGACGACCTTTGCCGGCGCGGTCGGAAGCACTGCGCCGCTTGCAGGTCTTGACGTGTCGGGCCCTGTCACGATCGATACCGCGAGCATCAAGACCGCCGGTGCGCAAAACTACAGCGGCGCGGTGACGTTGGCGACCGATACGGTTCTTGACGCGAGTGCGGCCGCGGTGACGTTCGGCAGCACGGTCGACGGCGGCCATGCGCTGACGGTGAATACCGGCGGGACGACGACTTTCGGTGGTGCAATTGGCGGCGGCACCGCGCTGACGAGCCTGACGACAAACGCCGGCGGCGTGACCCGAATCAATGGCGGCGCGGTAACGACGTCGGGTACGCAGACCTACAACGACGCGGTGACCTTCGGCGGCAACGCGGTGCTGTCAGCGGGCCAGATCGCTTTCGCCGGCGGCGTCGGCTCGGTGAGTGGTGCGGTGGCGCTTACGTTGCGGCCGGTTGTATCGAATTCCGATGTTGCGGTTGGCACCACCGGCAGCGGTTTGAACATAACGGCCGTCGACATCGCAGCACTGCACGACGGCTTCAATTCGGTCACGATCGCCAGCAGCGGCGGCGCGATCACCGCTGGCGCTGCGGCATTTACCGATCCGCTGTCGCTGCAAACATCAGGGGCTGGAGCAATCACCGTCAACGGCCCGCTCACCGGCTCCGGCAACGGGTCGATCACGCTGGCTTCCGGCAGCGGCGGAATTGCGTTGAACGGCCCGGTTTCGACGGCCGCCGGCCTGACACTGAACAGCGGCGGGGCTATCGGCGGCAGCGGCCTGCTGAGCGCTGCCAGTCTCAACCTGTCGGCCGTGTCCGGCATCGGGACAACAGGCGCGCCGCTCAATACCAACGTCGCGTCGCTTGCTGCAAGCAATTCCGGCAGCGGCGACATTGTGATCACCAACGCCGGCAGCGTCGGCCTCGGCGCATTCCGCAACCAGGCGGCGGGCGGCGTGCTGCGGCTGGCGACGTCCAGCGGCTCGATCACGACCGGCTCCGGCGCGGTTTCGGCGAATGGCGGTCCGATCATTCTCGGCGCCAGCGACGGCGGTGCCGGCGGCAACATCACGGTGGGTGCCGGCGGCATCGCGTCGAACGGCGGCAAGGTTGCGCTGCATGCGGCAGATACCATCACGGTCAATGGCGCAGTCAGCACCGGCGGTGGCAATGCCGAGCTGATTGCCGGCACCGCGCCCGGCATCGACAACACGCAACTTGCCGATCCGGCGCTCGAATCGGTGTCCGACGATAATGGGCAGATCGTTCTCAACGCGCCGGTGAATGCGGGAAGCGGCGATGCGCTGCTGGTCGCGGCGAGCAGTGCAGACACCGCGTATCCGTCCGGCATCAGCCAGTCGGGTGCCGGCGCGGTCACCGCCGGCACGCTGACCGCAGTCACCCTGCATGGCGCCGGCGGCCCCGGCAATGGCGGTGCATCGATCGCGCTGAACGGTGCGTCCAATTCGGCACCAGTGCTCGATCTCGTCGCTTGCGCGGCGGCCGGCTGCCCGGCGGCCGCGGACGGCACGCTGTCCGCGCTCGCGCCGATGATCCGGACCGGCGCGGCGAATTACGCCGATGGCGTGATCGCCTACTCGGGCTCGGGCAGCGCCGCCATCGCCGGTCTGGCGACCGCCAACGACGCGTTGGTCTATCTGCCGCTCGATCTGGCGCTGAATGCGGCACCCGACGTGCGCAACCTGCAACTGCAGGCGGGGCAGGATCTGGCGATCAACCTGCCGCAGGCGCTGCCGGCGCTCGCAGGCAGCGGCACGTTCTCATTCAGCGCCGGCCGCAATCTCGCATATAACGCGGCGGCGGCCGGCGCCATGCTCGGAACCGCCGCTGCGCCACTGCCGCGTACGCTGAGCTTCAGCGCCGGCAATACCGTGACGCTCGCCAATTCGCTGTATGCCGGTGGCCTGCAGATCAGCGCCGGGCAGACGGTGAATCTGAGCGGCAATCACGTCGTGTCCGGCAGCGACATTACGGTGGCGGCGCCGGCGCTCAACGTGCTCGGCGGCGCCGCGTCGAATGTTCTGAATCAGGATGCAACCGGCCAGCAGCTCGTTGCCGCCAACACCATCAATCTCGATGTTCCGGGCAGCATCACGGTGGCGGCCGGCGGCTACAACGGCGTGTCGGACGGCACGGCGCTCATTCACGCGAATGCGGTCAACATCGGCTCCGCCGCCGCGCGCGCCGGTAGCCTCGTGATCGCCGGCGGTTCGGCCGTAGTGACGGGCACGGTCAATCATGCGGCCGACGCCGCAGTCACGGCAGTTGGCAACATGAACGTTTTGCTGGCCGGCAATCTTGCGTTGACCGGCGGCAGTGCCAGCATCGCCGCCGGCGCCGGTGCCCAGCAGAGTGCGACAGCACGCGGCATGCTGACCGCCGCCAGCATGATGCTCGACGTCGGCGGCAATGTATCGCTCAAAGGCGGCACTGCTTTCGCAGCGAGCGGCGGTGACACGGCCGATGCGTCCGCGGTGCTGACGGTCAATTCCGCTCTGGCGCCGGTGATCGGCGGCAGCCTGTCGCTCACCGGCGGCAGTGCGACTGCACAGCCCGCTGCCGGCCGCTCGGCGAACGCACTGTCGGGCGCGCTGTTCACCGTGAACGGAGATTTCAGTCCCCAGATCGGTTCGAACCTGGTGGTGCAGGGCGGAACCGCAAACGCCGACACCAGCGCCGGCGGCACGCCGGCCACCGCCGACGCCAGCGCGGTGCTGGCGGCACAAGGCATCGGCACTTTCGCGATCGGCAACGACTTCAACGTGCTCGGCGGATCGTCGGTCGCGCGCGGCAGCGGCGCGACCGCCAGCGCCATCGGCGGCGTCAGCGCCGGCAGCGTGCCGACCGCGCTGACGTTGAAGGTCACGACCGGCCACAATCTCAACATGCAGGGCGGTCCGGAAACCGGCAGCGGCGCGAATTCCAGCGCGGTGATTCTTTCATCCGGCGAAATTCAGATGAACATCGGCGGCCAGATCGGCGGCCAGATCAGCGGCGGCGCGGGATCGGGCCTGTTCGACAATGGTTCGGGGCGGATAACCGGCCGCGGCTATCCGATCACGATCGTCGGCAATCTCGGGCTGTTCCAGCAGAACGGCAGCGGCGACGCTTTCATTCTGTCGGGCGCGCCGCCGGCAGATCTCGACCAGTTGTTGAGCGCCGTGCTGACGGCAATCGATCAATCGAAGCTGCTGCGTTCGTTCGGCATGGAAAATGACGTCAATTTGCGTCATCGCGACACGGAGGAGAGGCAGAGTTGCCGCTAGGTCATCAACCTGCTACTGTTTTGCGCAGCGTGCCCCGCGATGAAAGGGGCAGGGAACCGCCGGTTGTTCGGCGGCTTCCCGAAAAACCTGCATCAAGGATCGATACGATGACCAACAAGCCGGTCTTGAATCCGGAAGTGCTGCGCGCGGTGCCGCTGTTTTCGCTGTTCGATCATGCCCAGCTCGAAATGCTTGCACCGTTTCTGCAGATTCGCAGCTACCCGCGAAATACCCCGGTGCTGCGTGCCGGCGAGGAGACCGATGCGCTTTACGTCATTCTTTCCGGCCGCGTGAAAGTGCTGATTCCAGACAAGCACGGGCGCGAGGTGATTCTTGCGGTGATGGGACCCAACGAATTTTTTGGCGAGATGGGACTGCTCGATCAGCAGGCGCGTTCGGCCAGCGTGGAGACGTTGGAGACCAGCAAGATGGTGCGGCTGTCGAAAGCGGGTTTCTTCGGCTGTCTGGAGAACAATTTCGGACTGGCGATGCTGATCATCCGCAACCTGGTGAAACGGCTGCGCGACGCCGATCGCCAGATTGAAAGCCTGGCGCTGGTAGACGTGTACGGGCGGGTCGCGCGGTTGCTGCTGGATATGGCGCAAAACGACGACGGCCAGCTGAAAATTGCCACCGCGCCGCCGAAGCAGGAAATCGCACGCATGATCGGCGCGTCGCGCGAAATGGTAAGCCGCGTCGTCAAGGATCTGCAGGACCGCGGCCTGATCCGCGCCCAGGGACGGGAAATTTACGTGCTCGACGCGCTGTCGCTGGAGAAGCGCACCGTGTAAGGCTGCTGTACCCGGGGGACGAGCGGGACGGTTTGCGAAAACCGGTGACGGATCGGAATTCCCGGACGGTAATTTATCACTGCAGGACGCGCTTGCCGGTGCTATAAAGCCGGCAGTGGCATCGAATTGGGGGGATAACAATGAAAACAACCATACGATGGAGCGTAATCGCGCTCATTCTGACGATCATGATGCCGGCCTGGAGCGATGCTCATGCCGCCGGTGCCGGGCAGGTCGCGTACGTCAGCGGCACATTGACGGCGCGCAAGGCGGACGGCAGCGTGCACATCCTGTCACAGAAATCCGAGGTCGATACCGGTGACGTGCTGTCCACGCAGAAGGACAGCTACGCGCAGATCAATTTCCCTGACGGCGCTTCGATGACGCTGCGGCCCAATACGCAGATGAAGGTCGAGGCGTACCATTTCGCGCAGTCGCAGCCGAAGAAGGACTCGGCAATTTTCCGCCTGATCAAGGGCGGACTGCGGATGATCAGCGGACTGATAGGCCACCGCGGCAACAAGGACGCGTGGGAATTGAAAACCAGCGTCGCGACCATCGGCATCCGCGGCTCCTCCGGCGATACGCTGGATTGCACGCATGGCTGTGAAGGTGTCACCAGCACCAGCGGCACGCTGCCGCCGGGCCTCTATCACACCACTTATACCGGAAGCTACATCGTCCGCAACGCCGCCGGCTCCGAAATCATCGGCGAAGGCCAGTTCGGTTTCGTCAAGAACGAGCGCACGCCGCCCGAAATATTGCCGAAGGATCCCGGTCTGAACCTGCAGGAATTGCCGTTCGCGCTCGGCATCAGCGGGCGGCAGTTGAAGTCGGAGCAGGAGTGTATCGTGCGGTGAGTATCGTGCCCGTGCACATCGCGTGTGCGGGGCACCGGGCTGGCGCCGGACATTGACCATGCCCGCGGAAGCGGATGGCGCGCGCGGTACGCTCCCGTCCCACCGGATCTCGTGATGTCGTGCTCGGAGGGATCGGCCGGCATGCAACGGGCGCACTTGTGGATACTGGCATTGCTGCTCGCGCTTCCGGGTGCGGCATTCGCGCTGCCATCGTACGATCAGGTGCGCGCCAACTACGTCACCAGCGATGCGGTATTGCTCGACCGTCATGGCGAGCCGCTGCAGACGCTGCGCGTCGACCTGACGCGCAGAAGACTGGCGTGGGTGCCGCTTGCCGAAATATCCCCGGCACTGGTCGACGCGGTGATCGCAGCCGAGGACCGGCGTTTTTATTCGCATGCCGGCGTGGACTGGCTGGCGCTGATGCACGCCGCGGTGCACGACCTGTTGGCGGATTCGCTGCGCGGCGCCAGCACGATCACGATGCAGCTTGCGGCGAAGCTCGATCCGGCGCTGAAAGCGCATCGCGGCCGGCGCGGCATTGCCGAAAAATGGCAACAGATCGAAGCGGCGCTGGCGCTCGAACGCACGTGGACCAAGCCGCAGATTCTCGAAGCCTATCTCAATCTGTCATCGTTCCGCGGCGAGCTGCAGGGCATCGGTGCTGCGACGCAGGGATTGTTCGGTAAACACGCGAACGGGCTCGATGAACCCGAAGCGCTGCTGCTGGCGGCGCTGTTGCGCAGCCCGGAAAGTCATCGCCCGGTCGTTGTCCGGCGTGCGTGCGCACTGGCGCAGCGCATGCGCGTGCATGTCTCGTGCGCGCAGATCGCCGCGCGTGCCCGTGCCGGCCTCGACACGCCGTACCATATTTCACCGCAATTGACCGCTGCGCCGCAGGTTGCGCGCCGGCTGCTCAAGCCCGGGATGCGGCGGGTCACCAGTTCGCTCGATGCCGGCGTGCAGCGCTACGCGCTGGCGGCGCTGCGCCGCCAGTTGCGCCTGCTGGAGGCGCAGAACGTCAACGACGGCGCAGTGCTGGTGGTCGACAATGTCAGCGGTGAAGTGCTCGCCTATGTCGGCAATTCCGGCCCGGATTCGAGCGCGCGCTTCGTCGACGGCGTGCGGGCGCTGCGCCAGCCGGGCTCGGCGCTGAAGCCGTTTCTTTACGAACTGGCGATCGAGGAACAGCTGATCACCGCGGCGTCGCTGATCAACGACTCGCCGGTCAATCTGGTGACACCGGGCGGCCTCTACGTGCCGCAGAACTACGATCTGGATTTCAAGGGACTGGTAAGCGCGCGCACCGCGCTGTCGGGATCGCTGAACGTGCCGGCGGTGCGCACGCTGATGAAGGTCGGTCCCGATGCGTTCGTGACGCGGCTGCGCGCGCTGGGTTTCGACAGCATTACCGAAGACGGCGACTATTACGGCTATGCACTGGCGCTGGGGTCGGCCGAAGTGCGATTGTGGGTACTGGTCAACGCATTCCGCACGCTCGCCAACGGCGGCGTGTGGCGTCCGCTGACGCTGACGCCGCGGTCACAGCCGCCGCACGGCAGGCGCGTGATGAATGCCGCCGCGGCGTGGATCGTTACCGACATCCTGTCCGACCGCGGTGCGCGCAGCGTCACGTTCGGGCTCGACAGTGCGCTGGCGACGCCGTTCTGGAGCGCGGTCAAGACCGGCACCAGCAGCGACATGCGCGACAACTGGTGCATCGGCTTCACGCCGCGTTACACCGTCGGTGTCTGGATCGGCAATTTTTCAGGCGCGCCGATGCGGGACGTGTCCGGCGTGTCGGGTGCGGCGCCGCTGTGGCTGGCCGTGATGAACTATCTGAATCACGGCGGCACCGACGCCGAACCGGCGCCGCCGGCCGGCGTAGTCGCGCGCCATGTCACGTTCGCGCACGGGATAGAACCGGCACGCAACGAATGGTTTCTTCCGGGTACCGCGGTGAGCCGCGTGATGCCGAAGCCGGCGCACGGCGCACCGCCGCGCATCGTCTATCCGCGCAGCGGCACCATCATCGCGCTCGATCCCGACATTCCGGCCGATCATCAGCGCGTGCGGCTGCAGATGCGTCCCGAACGTGCCGGTTTCGTCTGGGCTGTCGACGGCCGGCGCGTCGCCGCGCATGACGGCGAGGCGCTGTGGCGGCCGCGCCACGGCACGCACACGATCGCGCTGTACGACGCCCATGGAACCGAAATCGACGATGTGACGTTCGTGGTCCGCGGCGGCGCTGCGGCGGATGCCGGCGGCGCGCAATGACCTTGTTCGCGGCACGTTCATTACGGCAATGATCGGGCAACTGTATTAAACTGGGGGTGCAGGTGTTGCTGCCCGCCGCAGGCCGCAATGGCGATGTGCATCGCATGGCTGTTTTCGCGCATTCATCGTGCATGCGACCTGTGGCGGATTTCCGCACGATCAGGGTCTTACGAGATTTGGAATCCGACATGAAAAATGCTTTGAACCGCTTGCGCGGTGTCGAGCGCGACATCATCCAGATGCCGCAGCCCGGCGACGAGGCGCCGTATTATCAGCCGCAGGGCAACGAAATCGGCATTTTCGAGGCCGCGTGGCGCAAGCGCCTGCCGGTGATGCTGAAGGGGCCGACCGGATGCGGCAAGACGCGCTTTCTGGAACACATGGCGTTCCGGCTCAAGCGTCCGCTGGTCACGGTGTCCTGTCACGAGGATCTGACGAGTTCCGACCTGGTCGGCCGTTTCCTGGTCGAGGGTGCGGACACCGTGTGGCAGGACGGGCCGCTGACGCGCGCCGTGAAGGCCGGCGCGATCTGCTATCTCGACGAAATCGTCGAGGCGCGCACCGATTCGACGGTGGTGATCCACTCGCTGACCGACCACCGCCGCTGCCTGTTCGTCGAAAAGAAGGGACACGAGATCGAGGCGCACGACGATTTCATGCTGGTGATTTCGTACAACCCAGGCTATCAGACCGTGCTCAAGGATCTGAAGCCGTCGACGAAGCAGCGTTTCGTTGCGATCAATTTTGATTTTCCGTCGGAGGAAATCGAACGCAAGGTCATACTCAACGAAGTGCCGGGCAGCGCCCCCGACATCGTTGCGAAACTGGTCGCGGCCGGGCGCAAGGCGCGGCTGCTGAAGGATCACGGGCTGGAGGAGGCCACTTCGACGCGGGCGATCGTTTATGCGGCGCAGATGATCAGCGCCGGCCTCGATCCGATCGAGGCGTGCCAGGTCGCGATGGTCAATCCGATCACCGACGACAGCGAGCTGGCCGAAGCATTGAACGAGATCGTGCTCGCGCATTTCACCGGGTGATGGCCGTCGATCGGCATCCCGGTCGAGGCGGGATGAGCGTGACGGCGGCCGCGGGGCGCCCGTCATGAGTACCGCACACAATGGTGCGATTGAACGCGCGCTGAACGAGCTGTCGGCGCTGTCGTTCGTCGCGCACCGCGACGCGCTCGGTGCGATGCCGGCCATCCGCCGCCACGGCGAAGCGGAGACGCTGCAATGGCTCGACGTGTGCCGACGCCTCACCGATTTCGATCGCGAGGCCGGCAAGGCCTTCATCCGCGGCAGCGCCGACGCCGAAGAAGCGTCCGAGGAAGTCCGGTCATGGACCGAACAGGCGGTGGCGTTCCTGCGGTGGCGCGGCGCGTGGCGCGTGATGGAGGGGTTCATGCACAACCTGCCGCGGGCCTATGACGCGCTGGGCCATGCCGGCGAGGCGCGCTGGGCCGACATCGGCATGCAGTGGTGTGAACGCCACATCGAAAGCGGCACCGCCTATTTCGCAACGCCGCTGCGCGACATGGCAGGACATGACGGTGTCGCAGGCATCGAGCAGATCGCGGCGGTGGCGGAAGAGCTCTATGCATCGCGCAAGCTGATGCTCGGCACCTACCTGGCCGGCGCGATCCGCGTGCGCAACCTGTTCGGCAGTCCGGCAATCCTGCCGTGGGCGCTGCGCGGCGCCGACATCATGCAGGCCGGACGCCTCAGGGGCGAAGCGTATTTCCGGCTGGAGTCCGAGGAGAGTCTGGCGCTGCTGCTGGAAAATCTGCCCGGTTTCCGCATGAACGAGCACCAGCGGCTGCTGACGCTGCTGCTCGACGTCTGGTATGGCAAAAGTGTTGCGTTCAAGGACAGCACCTGGTCACCGGAAAAAGGCCGGGCATTTGTCGAATGTGACGGCCGCACGCTGTTTCTGCCGGCGGTGGTGCCGGACCGCAATCAGGCGATTCTGGGCGTGGTGCACGCGGCCGGCCACATGACGTTCGGTTCCTATGAGCGCGCGTCGGTGGAACAGATCTTTCGCGCGGTCGGCGTCGAACTGCCGGCAGACGGGCCGGTATCGTGGGCACCGCTGTATGCGTTCTACGGTGAAGACTGGCTCAGGTTCCAGTTGATTTTCGACGTCTGCGAGGACCTGCGGGTGGATACGCGCATCGCCGGCGTCGTTCCGAATCATCTGACGCGGATGCTGGCCGCGTCGCGCCATTATGGCGCGCCCGACGCCGCGGTGCGGCCGTATTACGAATGGGCACAGCACACCATCGAACTGGCCATCGCGTTCAGAAGGGGCGATCCGGTTGCGGCTGCCCGCGACGGCCGGCCCCCGGATGCACGGCTGCTGCGGCTGCTGTCGCCGCAGGCCACGCTGATGGACGCATTCGATGCCGCGCGCTCGATCCTGCGTGACGGGGTGCTGCCGCCGGTGGCTGATACCGAAGCCATGTACAGTGCGTACCTGCCCGGCCGTTCGCCCAACATGGCGCGCGTCACCTATACGTCGGAACAGGCACGGCCCAACCCGCAAACGCAGGCCAGCCGCGATCGCGATGCCGAACAGCAGGAAGGCGGCAACCGCCGCAACAGTTCGGACAACGATACGGAGGCCGGTGATCGCAGCGGTGCCGAGCGGCGCGATCAGCTGGCCGGCGAAGGCAACAATCCGGGTTCCGCGCGGCGTTCAAAAAACGCGATGGCGCAGCAGCGGGAGCGCCCGGCCGATGAACGCGGCCGTTCCTATCCGGAATGGGATTATCGCGAAGGACGCTACAAGCGCAACTGGAGCTGGGTGCAGGAACGGCCGCTCGGTGAGCGCAACCTGTCCGAAGCGCAGCGGCTGGAAACGCAGTATGCGGCGGTGCTCAAGCGTCTGAAGCGCGCGATCCAGGCGCAGAAGCCGACGCGGCTGGCGCCGCAGATGCGGCAATTCGAGGGTGATGACATCGACATCAACGCCGCGGTCGCCTACCTGACCGAGAAGCGTGCCGGCGTCTCGCCCGATCCCGACATCTACCGCCGGCGCCGGTTGAAGCAGCGCGACGTCGCGGTGACGCTGCTGGCCGACATGTCGACGTCGATCATGCAGCATCTGCCGGAAGGCGGCG
>JBDZVW010000026.1:0-14857 GCA_040255885.1 Betaproteobacteria bacterium | reverse complement strand
CGTGCTCCATCGATGTAGTGAAGACATCTTAGCACGGGGATGAAGCAGGATTGAGAATCGAGGATCGAGTAAATAATGCGGCGCGCGCAGCGCGCCGGATATTTCCCCTCAATCCTGGTACCTCAATCCTCAATCCTGCCTTTTCAGTGCAACTTGACCGGTGGCTCGGTGCGCTGTGTAATCAGCCGCGCCAGCGTCTCCAGCGCGACGCGCCAGAATCCGTGCAGCGCGTAGCAGTGCATCTTGTAGAGCGACAGATACATCAGCCGTGCGAAATAGCCCTCGACGAAAAATCCCCTTCCGGACAGTGTGCCCATCAGGTTGCCGATCGTGCTGTAGCGTCCGAGCGACACCAGCGATCCGAAATCGCGATAACGGTACGGCGCCGGCGGCACACCGCGCAGCCGGTTGCGCAGCGAGCGGGCGAGATGCGACGCCTGCTGATGAGCTGCCTGTGCGCGCGGCGGCACGCAGCCGTCATGATCCGGCCACGGACAGCATGCACAATCGCCAAACGCAAAAATGTCCGGGTCGCGTGTCGTCTGCAGCGTCGGCGTGACGACCAGCTGATTCAGATGATTGGTTTCAAGTCCGTCGAGATCCTTCAGCATGTCGGGCGCCTTGATGCCGGCCGCCCATACCACCAGTTCGGCCGGGACGCGCCGGCCATTCGCGGTCGCGACGCCGCTCGCGGTAACTTCGGTGACGCGTTCTCCGGTCAGAATTTCAACGTTGAGGCGACGCAGCAGCCGCGCGGCCGCGGTCGACAGCCGTTCGGGCAATGCCGGAAGGATGCGCGGCGCCGCTTCGACGATGGTGATCCGCATGTCGCGCTCCGGATCAATGCGATCCAGCCCATAGGCGATCGCCTCGCGCGTGGTCTTGTGCAGTTGAGCCGATAGTTCGACACCGGTGGCACCGGCGCCGATGATCGCGACCTTGAGCTGCTCCGGCCGCAGCGGCGTGCTTTGCGCGTTGGCGCGAATGAACGCGTTTATCAGACGCTTGTGGAAACGCTCCGCCTGCTGCGGCGTGTCGAGACTGATCGCATGCGCCACCGCACCCGGTGTGCCGAAATCGTTGGTGGTGCTGCCGACCGCGATCACCAGCGTGTTGTAGGGGATGCGCTGGGCCGGCACCAGTTCCGCGCCGTCACTGTCGAGCGTCGGCGCCACCAGGACTTCGCGGCGCCCGCGGTCCAGTCCCTGCATGCGTCCGAGCCGGAAACGGAAATGATGCCAGCGCGCCTGCGCGACGTAGTCGAGTTCGTGGTGATCCATGTCCATGCTGCCCGCCGCGAACTCGTGCAGCAGTGGCTTCCACAAATGCGTAAACGACTGATCGAGCAGCGTTACGCGCGCACGGCCACGACGGCCCAGCTGGTCTCCGAGGTGTGTCGCCAGTTCCAGTCCGCCGGCGCCGCCGCCGACGATCACGATGTGATGCATGACGAATGACAGCAGAATGACTGTTTATGCAGTGTAAATGATTTATTGCCGTCAGGTGCAACGCATGAATGGCACGCCATGCTGCATGTGGCGATGCGAAATCAGCGCATCAAATTTCTGGCACATACATTGCTTATTTGTGCATCAAAAAAGCATTAATAACCGAATGAGTGTGAATTCCTTCACGTTACGAACCTGGCAGAAAGGCCACGGGACGATTATCGCCCTGCTGTCCGTGGCTGCAGTGGAAATCCTGCAGCGCAGCGGACTCACCGTTTACGATCCGGTGTCGATTTATCTGCTGGCCGTCGCCTACGCCGCCTACGTTGGCGGCGTGCACCAGGGATCATTCGCGGCGGCGGTCGCGCTGATCTACACAGCGTGGTTTTACCAGGCTTACGGTGTAATACCCGGCGACGGTTCGTACCATGTCCACCGGCTGCTGCTGGCGCTCGCCGTGACGGTACTCGGCGTTGTCCTCGCGACCGGCCTGCGGTGGCGCGTCAGCGGACTGCTGTCACGCGTGAAAGCCGCGATTCACGCGCTGCACCGTGAGCAGGCCGTCATACTGTCGATCATCAATCACGCCGCCGACGGCATCGTGCTGCTCGACCGCCGCAAGCGCGTGGAGCTGCTGAATCCGGCGGCGGCGGCGCTGTTCGGCTACAGCAGCACCGAGCTGATCGGCCAGCCCATCGACCTGATCGTGCCCGCGGCGCGCGAGGTGGACGTTGAAGGCGGCATCGCGATTCCGGCCGACGGCCTGACGCGCACGATGGGCGGCTGGCGCAAGGACGGATTGGCGGTCCCGCTCGAAGTGACGATCAGCCGCATGGTGGTCGAAGGCGACCACAAGTACACCGCCATCCTGCGTGACGTCACCGCACGCAAGAATGCCGAAGACGAGATCCGCCAGCTCGCCGAACGCGATTTTCTCACCGGCCTGCCGAACCGGCTGCTGCTGCGCGACCGGCTGGCGCAGGCGCTGGCGATGGCCGGCCGCCACAGCGTGCGGGTGGCGGTGATGTTCATCGATCTCGACGGCTTCAAGCAGATCAACGATACGTATGGCCACCATGCCGGCGACCGGCTGCTGCAACTGGTTGCGCAGCGCATGGAAAATTGCGTGCGTACTGCCGATACCGTCAGCCGCACCGGAGGCGACGAATTCGTGGTACTGCTGCCGGAGATTCATGACACCGAAGACGCGCGACAGGTCGCCGCCAAGCTGCACACGACAATCGCCGAGCCGTACGACGTCAACGGCGAATGCCTGACGGTGTCGGTGAGCATCGGCATCGGCGTTTACCCCGACGACGGCATCACCGCCGACGCGGTGCTGCAGGCCGCCGACCAGGCGATGTATGACGCGAAACGAAGCCCGCATCCGTACCGTTTTCAACGCGACGAATTCAATCCCGATTCGCCGTGCAGCGCGCCGCCCGGCTGATCCCTCTGCGCGGCTCTGCATCCCCGGCATTGGTCGGCAGCTGCGGCACGTGCTATGTTGGCTGCGTGATGCATTATTGCGGACGTTTCGCGCCTTCTCCGACCGGTCCGCTGCACTTCGGCTCGCTGGTGGCCGCTGTCGGCAGCTATCTGGAAGCCCGCTGCCGCGGCGGCCGCTGGCTGTTGCGCATCGAGGATCCTGATCCGCCGCGCGTGGTGCCGGGTGCCGCGGACGCCATCATGCGCACGCTCGAAGCCTGCGGCCTGCACTGGGACGGCAGCGTCATCCGCCAGAGCGCGCGCCATGACGTGTATCACGCGGCCCTTCACGTTCTACGGCAACGCGGCGC
Source organism: Betaproteobacteria bacterium (assembly GCA_040255885.1). Classification (GTDB taxonomy): domain Bacteria; phylum Pseudomonadota; class Gammaproteobacteria; order Burkholderiales; family JBDZVW01; genus JBDZVW01. The sequence goes on along the minus strand of JBDZVW010000026.1, from coordinate 11,610 downwards.
ACTTTATCCCTGCGCATGCAGCCGCCGCGAAATCGCCGATTCGGCAACACACGGCATCGACGGCGCCGTATATCCCGGCACCTGCCGCGGCGGTTTGCCCGCCGGCCGTCCGGCGCGCGCGCTGCGCGTGCGCACCGACGGCGCAACGCCGGCGTTCGACGACGCGGTGCAGGGCAGCGTGAGACAGCACATCGAAGCGGATGTCGGCGATTTCGTCGTCTACCGCTGTGATGGCGTGTTTGCCTATCAACTGGCGGTCGCCGTCGACGACGGTGAACTCGGCATCACCGACGTCGTGCGCGGCGCGGATCTGCTCGATTCCACGCCGCGCCAGATTTTTCTGCAGCAGTTGCTCGGATTGCCGACACCGCGCTACGCGCATCTGCCGGTCGCGGTGGACGCGGACGGCGAAAAACTCGGCAAGCAGACACGGGCGGCGCCGATCAGTCCTGCCGCGCCCGCCGCAGCGCTGATCGCCGCGCTGGAATTTCTCGGCCAGTCGCCGCCACCGGAACTGAAGCGCGCCTTCATCGCGGAATGCTGGCAATGGGCGATCGAACACTGGCGGCTGCAACGCGTACCGCGCCGGCGCACGATGCCCGCCCCGGCGCAGTAGAATGACGTTTTCATCGCCGGTCGTTTTCGCCATGTCCGCCACCACCCGCACGCTGCCCGACGCACTCTATCGCTACTACCAGTCGGTCGCCTTCAACGAACCGGAAGTGCTCAGGGAACTGCGCGATGCGACCGTCACCCGTCCGCAGGGCGGCATGCAGATCTCGCCCGAGCAGGGGCAGTTCATGCAATTGCTGGTACGGCTGATGGGCGCGCGCCGGTGTCTCGAGATCGGCGTATTCACCGGCTACAGCTCGACCTGCGTCGCGCTGGCCTTGCCCGATGACGGCACGCTCACCGCCTGCGACGTCAGCGCCGAATGGACGGCGGTCGCACGCTCGTTCTGGGAAAAGGCCGGTGTCGCGCACAAGATCACGCTGCAGCTGGCACCGGCAGTTGAAACGCTCAATGCGCTGCTGAAAGACGGCCGCAACGAGACCTTCGATTTCACGTTCATCGACGCCGACAAGGAAAACTACGGCAATTATTTCGAGCGCGCACTGGCACTGACGCGTCGCGGCGGCCTGATCGCGATCGACAACACGCTATGGTCGGGACGCGTGGCGGATGCCGCCGACAACAGCGCGGACACGGTCGCAATCCGCGAATTCAACCGCGCCGTCCACGCCGACCGGCGCGTGATGGCCACGATGCTGCCGATCGGCGACGGGTTGACGCTGGCGCTGAAGAAACAGGATTGAGGATCGAGGTATCAGGATTGAGGGAAAGTATCCGGCGCGCTATGCGCGCCGCATTATTTACTCGATCCTCAATCCTCGATCCTGCCTTCCTCATCCCGGCGGCCAGTGAAACGGTCGCCCGGCGAGGATGTGCAGGTGCAGATGAAACACCGTCTGCTGCGCGCCGGCGCCGTTGTTGATCACCACCCGGAACGCATCGTCGACGCCGAGGCGCCGCGCCACTTCGCCCGCCGTCAGCATCAGATGGCCCAGAAGATTCCGGTCCTCGGCAGCGGCATCGGAGATTTTCGGAATTTCCTTCTTCGGAATCAGCTGCACATGGACCGGCGCCTGCGGATTGATGTCCCTGAACGCCAGGCACAGATCGTCTTCATAGACGATGTCGGCCGGAATCTCGCGATTGATGATCTTGCTGAAAATGGTCGTCATGCCGGCGCTCCGTCGAGGTCGATGTCAAAAAGCCGTTTGCTCACTTTCTGCCTTTCAGTACCGACGACACCCAGCTCACGAGTTCGTCCGCCGCCTGCCCGGCGACCGCGGCCAGCGCGTTGACGGCGCCCGGCGCGTCGGGCGTCGGTGTCGCACGCTGCAGGCTGAAGTTCTTCTGCGCCACCAGCCGGTGATTGTTGAGGTCGATCAGGCTGGCACGCAGTTGCAGGTTCACCTGGCTCGTGCCGGGCTGGTCGAACGACTGGCTGAAATCATCGAGACCGACCTGCAGCGCATAGGCGGCGTCCGCCCGGTCGCCGGGCGTCAGCACCGCGCGTGCCGACAGCGCGAAACGGTTGCGCAGCCGTTGCGTGAAAAGCGCGGCCGGCGTGGCTGCCCAGCGGCTGTCGGCATAGACGCGGCGGCGCGCGGGATCGTCATAGTTGAGGCGATAGACGATCGCATTGCTGTCGAGCCATGACGGCGCGCTGACCGGCACGATCAGGACCGCGGCCGGAATGCGGGCCGTTGCCTGTTGCGCCGGCGGCGGGCCGAAATCATAGGTTGCGGGCTGGTCGCGCGTGGTCTGCAGCGCGCAGCCGGCAACGACGAGCAGCAGTGCCACTGCGAGCATTATTCGTATTGCGCCGCGGCAGCGCCATGCCATCGTTGGTTCCATTACCGACCTTTCCGGTTTGCGTTGAATCCCGGCTCACCCGGCCCCGGCGGAATTTTCTGTCCGCCGAACACCAGGCTGCTGGGCTGTTCCTGAATCTGGGTAAGCAACTGGTCGAGATTGCGTGAAGTGCGCGACAACTCGTCAAGCAGCGTATTGAGCCGCGGCAGCGACTGGTCCAGCAGCCGCTGGCTCAGCGCCTGGCTGGTCTGGCTCAGGCTGGCCAGGCTTTTCCCGGTACGTGCGAGCTGCTTGTCGGTATGAGTGGTGAGCCGGTTCATGCTCAGGGTCAGCGCATTCACACCATGCAGCACCGAATCGGCCTGATCCGCCAGGCGCGGCATCGCATCGAGCGCCGGCCCCAGTCTCGTCGCCGTCGCCGCGATCTGGTCCGATGCGCGCTGGATGCTCGCCAGTGTATGCACGATTTGCTGCCGGTTCGGTTCATCGAGCAGCTGGTTGAGCCGGACGACAAGCGTGTTGGCCGCCGTCAGCAGGTCGCCTCCCGAATTCGACAGCTTGTCGAAGAACGACGGATGCACCGGTATGCGCGGCGCCTCTCCCGCCGTGGCGATGAGCGGCTGCCGGCTGGTGCCGGCATCATCGAGCATCACGTAGGAAAGGCCGGTGATACCCTGCGGCTTCAGTTCCGCGAACGTGCTCTTGGTGATCGGCGTGTCGCTGTTGACCGAAATGTCGATCAGGATCAGGTGCGGATTTTTCGGATCAATCCGGATGTTCGTCACCTTGCCGATGCCGATGCCGCGAAAGCGCACGGTGGACTGGACGTTGAGCCCGGTGACCGGATAGTTCGATTCCAGCACGTAATCCGTCTGTGGAACCTGTTCCCCGGTAAACCACACCACCGTGGCCGCCAGTGCCACGCCCAGCAGCAACACGAACAGTCCCGCCACCAGCGCATGTGCCCGATTTTCCATGTTTCAGCCTCCCGCGACGGCGCCACCGGCCGCCGGTATCCGGAGATCGGGCGCCGCCAGCAGCGCGCGCCGCCCGCGCTTTCCGAGAAAGAAATGCTGTATGAAAGGGTGATCGATTTCAATCACCTGCTGCAGCGTCCCGACGTCCAGCAGGCGCCGCTCGGCCAGTACCGCAACGCGGCTGGAAAGCGCGACCAGCGTATCCAGATCATGCGTCACCATCACCACCGTGAGCCCCAGCTGGCGCCGCAATTCCTCGATCAACGCGACGAAACTTTCGCTGCGGTCCGGATCCAGTCCCGCGGTCGGCTCGTCGAGAAACAGGATCTCCGGATCGAGCGCCATCGCCCGCGCCAGGCCGACGCGCTTCACCATGCCGCCCGACAATTCCGCTGGCATCTTCGCCGCGTGCCATGCCTCGATGCCGACCCAGGCCAGCTTCACCATCACGATATCGTGAATCAGCGCTTCGCTCAGCGTGCGCAGCTCGCGCAGCGGCAATGCGACATTGTCGTAGACCGTCAGCGCGCTGAACAGCGCGCCTTCCTGGAACAGCACGCCCCAGCGGTTGCGCAGCGCCAGCAGCCGGCGCGGATTGCCGCCGTGCAGCGACTGGCCGAACACCCTGACCTCACCGCGCGACGGCCGCTCCAGCCCGAGCATCTGACGCAGCAGCGTGGTCTTGCCGCTGCCCGAGCCACCGACGATCGACAGCACTTCACCGCGCTCCACCGCAAGATTGATTCCGCAATGCACATCGGTGCTGCCGAAACGGGTCCACAGATCCGTAATTTCGATGACCGGCTGCGTCACGGCACCCCCACATCCGAGAACACCACCGCGAAGATGGCATCGAGGACGATGACCATTGTAATGGACGCCACGACGGACGCCGTGGTGCCGACGCCGAGACTTTCGGTGTTGGGCCGTATGCGCAGCCCGAAATGGCAGGCGATCAGCGCGATCGTGGCACCGAACACCATGCCCTTGATCAGTCCCATCCACAGGTTCGCGATCGGCACCGCACCGGGCAGGCGCTCCAGAAAGAAGTGCATGTCGATACCGAGCTGGAGATGCGCGGTGATCATGCCGCCGATCAGCGCAATCGCATTGGTCCACAGCACGATCAGCGGCAGCGCGATCGCCAGCCCGATGACCTTGGGCGCGATCAGCCGCAGCGAATACGGGATGCCCATCACCGACATCGCGTCCAGCTCCTGCGTGACGCGCATGATGCCGAGCTGCGCCGTCATCGACGAGCCGGAACGGCCGGCCACCAGGATCGCCGCCAGCATCGGTCCCAGCTCGCGCACCACGCTGATGCCGAGCAGATTGATGATGAAGATGTCGGCACCGAACTGCTTGAGCTGATTGGACGACAGATAGGACAGCACGACGCCGACCAGAAATCCGACCAGCGCGGTGATGCCAAGCGCCTGCGCGCCGGTACGGAACACATTGGCCGACAGTTCCCGCCATGGAACGCGCGCCGGGTGGCGCGCCATGTAGAGCACGTCGAACACCACGCGTCCCAGCAACACGATGATGTCAACGACATGATCGAACAGCGCCAGCAGCCGGATGCCGAGCCAGATGATCGGAGCAGCGCGGTCACGCGCCGGCGTTGCAGCAGGCTTTGTCTGCGCCGATTGTGCAAGCTGAACGAACAGAATTTCATGCTCCGGCCGCAGTGACAGCGACGCGGCGGGCCGTCCGCCCCACGCCTGCCACAGCAGCAGCGCACCCGCGGTATCGAGCACCGAGACCCGTGACAGATCCCAATGCCATTGCTGCTCGCCCGCGGTCGCGTAGCGGGCAAGCTGTGCATTGAGTCTTTTGATGCGCCCGCGGAGGCCGGCAAGATGCCATGCGCCGACCACCTCGACCCGCGATCCCCCGTCCGCATCGACCGACGCCACCAGCCCCGGCGCCGGGCCATGAGTGGAAGGAGAAGCGTTTTTTCTGGTCATGCCGGTGGGTTCAAAGACGTTGTATGGATGTTTCTAAAATACCTTGATAATCATCTAGTAACCGTGCGCAACCGCAAGTTTTCGAGCGCTTCCAGAGGTTTTGTTGTGCATTGCAAAAATATTTCTGGAATTCTCTTGACACCTTACCGAATAACTCTATAATTCTAGTTGTGCAATGCAACATAAATACGCTTTTATACCGGATATCATACTGATTTCGCATGCCTTTACCAAGGAGACAGTCATGTATCAAACGTCCGAACAACTGATGGCGATCAACCGCGCCAACGTCAACGCCGCGCTGCGTTTCGCGGGCGTCACGCTGGCCGGGGCCGAACGTCTGCTGGAGCTGCAATTCAACGCCGCCAAAGCCGTACTCAACGATACCGCTGAACAAGCGGCGGCGCTGGCCAGTGCGAAGGACTTCACGGAATTCGCCGCGATTCGCGAAAATCTCGCCCAGCCGACGCTGGAAAAAACGACCGCGTATGTCCGCAGCGTCTACGATGTAACCGTCGAAACCCAGGCTCACATCGGTGAACTGGTGGAACAACGCGCCGCCGAGTTCAACAAGCAGGTCGTCAGTTCGCTGGACCAGTTCGCCAAGTCCGCGCCGGCCGGCTCGGAAGTGGCGATTGCCGGCTTCAAGTCGACGATCGCCGCGGTCAATTCCGCCTGCGACAATTTTGCGAAAGCCGCCCGTCAGTTTGCCGAGCTGACGCAGACCGGCGTCAACGCCGCCGTCGACCAGGCGACCGCGCAGCCCGCCCGCAGCAGCCGTAAAAAAGCTGCCTGATTGCGCCGGCATTCCAATCGAACCCCGCCCTCACGGCGGGGTTTTTTTGTGCGGCTCCCACTGATTGAAGGAGGCCGCAACGCCGGGCGCGGCAGCGCGCTTCATCCCCTGATGTAACTTTCGAGCTGGTCGATCGTGAACTGCTGCTGCGAAATGGTTTCCTTGACCAGATCGCCGATCGACAATACGCCCACCAGCTTGCCGTCATCGACCACCGGCAGATGCCGCACGCGCCGTTGCGTCATCAGCGCCATGCAGTCGTCCACGGTTTGTTCCGGCCGTACCGTCACCACCGCATGGCTCATGATGTCGCGTACCGGAATGTCATGTGACGACTTGCCGTGCAGGATCACCTTGCGCGCATAATCGCGCTCCGAGATCACGCCGACCAGGCGGCCCGCGTCGGTGACCATCAGCGCCCCGACATCCTTGTCGGCCATCAGGCACAGCGCCTCGTAGACGCGCGTGTCGGGGCCGATGGTATAAACGCCGGAAAATCGTTTGCCTTGCAGCAACTGCTCAACGGTCTTCATGGTGCACCTCCATGCCGGTGGATCCGCCATCGCGCTGCGCACCGCGCTTGATATGATCGCAGTGTAGTCAAATCCGGCATTCGAATAAAGGCGACTGTTAAGTTTCACTTAAGTCCGCGACACTAGCGTTGTTGGAATGGCCGGCTGTCTGTGCGGCGGCCGTACGCGGAGACCGGTTTATGCGTTTATTGTTGGTCGAAGACGATCCGATGGTCGGTGAAGCCGTGCACCAGGGTCTGCGGCAGGATGGCTTTACGGTGGACTGGGTGCGTGACGGCCATGCCGCGGAAATCGCACTCGCCGGCGGCGACCATGCGATGCTGCTGCTCGATCTCGGGCTGCCGCTGAAGTCCGGCATCGACCTGTTGCGCGAGCTGCGCCAGGCCGGCAACCCGATTCCGGTGCTGGTGCTGACCGCGCGCGACGCGATCGCCGACCGCGTGCAGGGACTCGACGGCGGCGCCGACGACTATCTGGTCAAGCCGTTCGATCTCGACGAGCTGGCGGCACGCATCCGCGCGCTGGCACGGCGCGTCGCCGGCCGCGCGGAGGCAGTGATGCGGCACGGCGAGCTGACGCTCGATCCCGGGACACGCGCCGCCACCCTCGCCGGCGAACCGCTCGCGCTGTCGGCACGCGAATTCGCGCTGCTCGAAGCGTTGCTGGAAAAACCCGGCGCGATCCTGTCGCGCGCGCGGCTCGAGGAGATCCTGTACGGCTGGAACGAAGAAGTGGAAAGCAACGCGGTGGAGGTGCACATCCACAACCTGCGCAAGAAGCTGGGCCAGGGATTCATCCGCAACGTGCGCGGACTCGGCTACATGGTGGTGCGCCGGCCATGACCTCGATTCGGCGACGCCTGCTGGCATGGCTGCTTATCGCGCTGATCGCGGTCGGCGCCGCGGCGGCAGTCGCGATCTATCTGCGCACGTCGGAAGACGTCAACACGCTGTTCGACTATCAGTTGCAGCAGCTCGCGTATCAGCTGCGCAATCGCAACTTCCTGCACCAGGGCGGACCGGACAGCGGCACCGACGATTCCGGGGCGGATTTCATCACCGAAATCTGGGACGGCAGCGGTGTGCTGATCTATTACTCGCAACCCGATTACGAGCTGCCGCTGCCACGCACGCTGGGCTTCTCGAACGTCAAATGGAACAACCGGGAATGGCGCGTGTTCACCACCGTCTATCGCAATCACACGATCCAGGTCGCGCACCCGTTTTCACTGCGGCATCAGATGACGGCGCAGATGGCGCAGCGCGCGCTGCTGCCGATGGCGGTGCTGATTCCGCTGCTGGGCGTGCTGATCTGGTTCGCCGTGGGCAGAAATTTGAGGCCGCTGGAGCGGGTATCGGCGCAATTGCGTGCGCGCAGCCCCGCCGCGCTCGAACCACTGTCCACCGCGCGGCTGCCGCGTGAAGTGACGCCGCTCGTGACCGCGCTCAATCATCTGCTCGACCGCCTCGGCGCGACGCTCAGAAAACAGCGTCAGTTTGTCGCCGATGCCGCGCACGAGCTGCGCACGCCGCTGGCCGCCGTGCAACTGCAGATCCAGCTGGTCGAACGGGCGGCGAGCGTGCAAGAGCGCAATGCCGCGCTGGCGCACCTGAGGCAAGGTGTGGCGCGCTCGGCACGTCTGGTGCAGCAGCTGTTGACGCTGGCGCGGCTGGAGCCGGATGCCGCAACACCGGCCCACACGCCGGTCGATCTGCGCGCGCTGGCAACGGAGGTGGTGGCCGAATTGACGCCGATCGCACAGGAAAAAAACGTCGATCTCGGCATCAGCGAGCTGCACGATGCGGCCACGCTCGGCGACGCAGCCTCGCTGCAGACGTTGCTCGGCAACCTGGTGGACAATGCGGTGCGATACACGCCCGCCGGCGGGCGCGTCGACGTTGCGCTGCGGACGGCCGGCCGGAAAGTCGTCATCACGGTCGAGGATACCGGCCCCGGCATTCCGCCGGAAGATCGCGAACGGGTGTTCGACCGCTTCTATCGCCGGCTCGGCAACGACCTGCCGGGCAGCGGCCTGGGGCTGGCGATTGCGCGCGAAATCGTGGCACGGCACGGCGGCACCATCACGCTGGCGGACGGGCCCGGCGGCCGCGGACTGACGGTCGTGATCGGCCTCCATGCCATCCCGGAATAATTTTTTGGCGTTAAGTTTGTCTTAAGGATGCCTGCCTACCATTCACTCGCATGGCAAATGCCAACAAACCACTCAACCTTTCCAAGGAGACTCGCATGAACACCCGATTTCAATACCGGCAGTGGGTGCTGGCAGCGCTCATCACGTTCGCCGCTGCCGGATGCCTCGCGGTCGAAATCCCGGCGGCATACGCGAACGCACCGGCCACGTCGGACAGCGCCGCCTCAGTCGCGCTGCCCGACTTCACGCCGCTGGTCAACAAGGTCGGACCCGCCGTGGTCAACATCACGGTGACCGAAAAGGGATCGGCACCGGATGTGCAGCAATCGTTCCCGCAGCTTCCGCCGAACGATCCGTTTTTTCAGTTCTTCAAACGCTTTCAGCAACAGCAGCCGCAGCAGGAACACCCGGTCATGGGGCTGGGCTCGGGCTTCATCATCAGCCCGGACGGCTATATCCTGACCAATGCGCACGTCGTCGACGGCGCCAAGAACATTCAGGTCAAACTCACCGACAAGCGCGAGTTTAAGGCCAAGGTCATCGGCATCGACAAGCGCACCGACATCGCGCTGGTCAAGATCGACGCGCATGATCTGCCGACGGTCAGCATTGGCGATCCGTCCAAGGTAAAGGTCGGACAATGGGTGGTCGCCATCGGCTCGCCCTTCGGCTTCCTGAACAGCGTCACCGCCGGCATCGTGTCCGCCAAGGGCCGCTGGCTGCCGAATGAAAACTACCAGGCATTCATCCAGACCGACGTGCCGATCAATCCCGGTAATTCGGGCGGCCCGCTGATCAACATGCAGGGTCAGGTGATCGGCATCAATTCGCAGATCTACACCAAGAGCGGCGGCTTCATGGGCCTGTCGTTCGCGATCCCGATCGACATCGCGATGAACGTCGAGCAGCAATTGAAAACCAGCGGCCATGTCACGCGCGGCCGGCTCGGCGTCGAAATCCAGGACGTGACCGCCGACCTGGCGAAATCGTTCGGGCTGCCAAAGGCGGAAGGCGCGCTGGTGGCGTCGGTCGATCCGAAGGGCCCGGCGGCGCACGCCGGTTTCGAGCCGGGTGACGTGATCGTCAAGTACAACGGCAAGCAGGTCGACAGCGCCAACGATCTGCCCCGCATGGTCGGCAGCACCCGCCCGGGCAGCACGGTCAACGTCGAGGTATGGCGCAAGGGCAAGACCCGGACGCTGCAGGCAAAGATCGGCACGCTGAAACCCGAGAACGTGGCCAGCGCGGCGGGCGGCAGTACCACCGGTGCCGACCGGCTCGGGCTCACCGTCGACAAATTGACTGCCGATCAGAAGAGCGATCTCGACGTCCAGCACGGCGTCGTCGTGAAAAGCGTCAGCGGCGCTGCAGCCCAGGCCGGCATTCAGCAGGGCGACGTGATCATTGCAGTCAATAACCAGGACATCAACAGCGTGCGGCAATTCGATCAGCTGATCACCGACGCAAAATCCGGGCATCCGCTGGCACTACTGGTCGCACGCGACGGCACGCGGCTCTACATCCCGATCCGCGTCGGATAAGCCGATCGGGCGGCATCGGAGAAGCGCCGGCTGCCACGGGAGCCGGCGCTTCTTTTTCGGCGTTGAGACGGAGCGGGCGCCGTACCGCAGCTCATGCACGCGGCAAGCTGTGGCAGCGTGAGCCGTCCGCCATCGCAAAGTGCAATTTAAGTGTATCCGTATGTAATGCATCACGTGAGTACTGGCGGGATGGGTTCATAATACGCCGTCCCGAAACGGAGCCATTCCATGAAAAAAGACATCAGGGGCTTCCTGCGCGACCTGTGGGCACTTACCTGGCCGTACTGGTTTTCGGAGGAACGCTGGTCGGCGCGCGGCCTGCTCGCCGTGATCGTCGCGATGAATCTCGGGTCGGTCTATCTGACCGTGCTCTACACCGAATGGCAGAACCGTTTCTACACCGCGCTGCAGAAACTCGACATGAGCGCGTTCTACCATCTGCTGGGCTACTTCGGCGGGCTCGCCACCGCGTTCATCGTGATCGGCGTCTATCAGCTCTACCTGAACCAGATGCTGCAGATCCGCTGGCGGCGCTGGCTCACCGACCACTACCTCGATCAGTGGATCGGCAGCGGCGCGCACTACCGGATGCAGCTCACCGATCGCGGCACCGACAACCCCGACCAGCGGATCAGCGTCGACCTCGCGAATTACGTCGACGCCACGCTCAACCTGACGCTGGGACTGATCTCGTCGGTGGTCACGCTGGGTTCGTTCGTCGCCATGCTGTGGGGACTGTCCGGCGCACTGGCGTTTCACGTCGCCGGCCACGCGATATCCATTCCCGGCTACATGGTATGGGTGGCGCTGATCTACGCGGCGGTCGGATCGTGGCTCACCTACGTCATCGGCCATCCGCTGGTCAGGCTCAACTTCAACCAGCAGATGTACGAGGCCAATTTCCGTTTTTCACTGGTGCGTTTTCGCGAGAATGGCGAGGCCGTCGCCCTCTACGGCGGCGAACCGGACGAAGTACGCGGCCTGCAGCACCGGTTCGCCGACGTGTTCAGCAACTGGTGGGCGATCATGCTGCGGCAGAAGAAGCTCACCTGGTTCCAGTCCGGCTACAGCCAGATCGCGATCATTTTTCCGTTCCTGGTCGCGGCACCGCGCTATTTCAGCGGCGCGATGACACTGGGCGGGCTGGTGCAGACCTCATCGGCATTCGGCCAGGTGCAGGGGGCGCTGTCATGGTTCGTCAACGCGTACAACAGCCTCGCCGACTGGCAGGCCACGGTCGAACGGTTGACCACCTTCCG
>JBDZVW010000304.1:0-3759 GCA_040255885.1 Betaproteobacteria bacterium | reverse complement strand
GGTCCTCGAGCGTCATGATGTTCACCGACTCGTCGTTGAGCTGTGCCAGCAGCGAGTAGAGCGTCGTGGTCTTGCCGGCGCCGGTCGGACCGGTCAGGATCAGGATGCCTTCCGGCCGCACCAGCATCCGTTTCAGCAGGCCCAGCGTGTTTTCCTGCAGGTTCATGCGCTCGAGACCGATGATCGACTTTTCGCGATCGAGCACCCGCAGCACGATGTTTTCGCCGTGGATCGTGGGCTGTGATGACACGCGGAAATCGATCGGCCGGCCGTTGAGCGTCAGTGAGAAGCGGCCGTCCTGCGGCGCGCGAATTTCGGCGATGTTCATGTCGCTCATCACCTTGATGCGTACCGTGATGCCCGGCAGATAGGATTTGTGCAGGCTGCGCACCGTTTCCAGCACGCCGTCGATGCGGTAGCGGATGCGCAGAAACGCATACTCCGGCTCGAAGTGGATGTCGGACGCGCCGCGCTTCACCGCGTCCACCAGCAACGCGTTGACCAGCCGCACCACCGGCTGCGTGTAGCCGTCGGCGCCGGCCTGCAGGCTCTGGTAGTCGATTTCGCCGGTTTCGATTTCGCGCAGGATGCCGTCGACGGACAGTTCGTAGCCGTAGAAATGGTCGATGTATTCCTCGAGCTGCGCTTCGGCTGCGAGCAGCGTGTTGATGCGCACGTTCGGCCCGACCAGCGCGCGCAGCTGGTCGAGCGCGACGACGTTGAAAATTTCGGTGATTGCGATGGTGAGTTTCTGTTCCGCTGCATCGAACGCGATCGGCAGCAGGCGATGGCGGCGCGCGAAATCCTGCGGCGCGAACTTGAGCGCCTCGGGATCGGCGACCACCTGTGCCAGATCGATGACCTCGCGGCCGACGGTGCGGCCCATCGTGTCGCGGATCGCGGCGTCGGTGACGAACCCGAGCCGCACCAGCAGCCGCCCCAGCGGGACCGGCGTCGCACGCTGCTCCGCCAGTGCGATGTTGAGCTGATCCGGCGTGATCAGCTCCTGTTGAACGAGCAATTCTCCGAGACGTAATTTCTTGCGCTGCTCCGCCACCCATCTACTCCGTGTTTGCCGCCAGCCGCGAGATCTGAGTCTGTGCCGCCGCGACATTGAAATGAACGTGTCCGCCCTGTCCCGCGAGTTCCACCGCGCGGCGGTAGAAGTGCAGCGCCTGCTGGCTGCGGCCCAGGTGCTCGAATCCCACCGCCACGTTGTAGGCGTAATCCGCATTGTCCGGCTGGCGATGATAGGCGTGAAAATACGCGTCCTGCGCATCGGCCCAGCGTCCCTCGCCGGCATACACGTTCCCCAGCGCGAAATAAACGAAGGCCGACGGCTTGCGCGCCAGCAGCAGCTTCAGGCGCGCCTCGGCCGCGTCCGGATCGCTGCGTCCCATCAGGTTGATCAGCCCCGCCTGCGCCAGTGCGTTTTGCGGATCGATGTTCAGCACCCGGCCGTAGCTGCGCGCGGCTTCCTTTTCGTTGCCGGTTTGTGCCGCCGCTGCGGCCAGCCCCAGCAGCGCGTCGGTGTTGAGCGGCTCGGCCTGCGCGACACGCCGGTAAAGATCGAGCGCCTGCCGATAGTTGCCCGACGCATAGGCGCCGTACGCTTCGGTCAGTACCGGGTTGATCGTCGGCGTGGCACCGCCAGGCGTCACCTTGATGGGATTCCGGTTCGCTGACGGCGGCGCCTGGTCGGTGGTGAGCGCCTTGACCGCGCGTCGCAGCCGCTGCTGCGCTTCGGCAAAGGCCCGCCGCGGCTTTTCCAGAGCCGTCTGTTGCGCCGCGTCCGTGTCTGATGGGGTGACGGCAGCGACGTCGCGGTGCGCTGCACGGTGTCGCGCGGCGTGCTGCGGCGCGGCTGCTGCGCCTGCTGCCGCCGTCCCGGCCGCTGCCGCGTTTGCCGCGGTCGCGACGCGAACCGTGCCGGTCGCGCCGGGCGCGGGCGCCTCCGGCGTCCGGGAGGCGGTCTGCAGATCGATGGCGCGGGCATGTGACGCTGGCGCTGCGGCGGTGTGCGCAGCGGTCGTCGCGGGAGCTGCGGGTGCCGGCCGTGCCGCCGGCGCGGCGCGTGCGATGAACAGTGCCGGATGCGAAATCTCGAGATAGACGTAGGTTCCGTAGCCGATCGCGAACAGCGCGGCAACGATGTAGAACGCCAGCATCGGCCGCTCGCGCACATAATCGACGACAATCGACCCGCGCGCCGGTGCCGATGCCGCGACGAACGCGGATGCCGCCTGGCGCTGTTCGTCATTCGACGTGACCGCGGTGCCGGGCGGGTCGTCGTCCGCGGCAGGCAGCATCGGCTCCAGCGCCAAGCCGTCGGCGGCCGTGCCGGCACCTTCCTGCGCGTTCTTTTCCTGACGCTCGCGCGCAGCTTTTTCGAGCGCTTTGATGAGCAGGCTCATTACGGTGTGTCGAACGTCTGCGGGTTGGGCAGGAAGCGCTGGAAATCCTTGAGCTCATCGGATGCGAGCGACGGGTTCTTGATCACCGTCGGGCGCAGGAAGATCACCAGCTCGTTCTTGCTCGCCTGCTCGTTGCGGTATTTGAACAGTTCGCCGACGCCGGGCGTGTTTTCGATCACCGGCACACCGGTGCTGTCGCGCTTGACCGTGTCCTCCATCAGGCCACCCATCACCGCCGTCTGTCCGCTCGCGATCTGCAGCACCGATTCCATTTCGCGCACCTGGATTTCAGGCACCAGGTTGGCGATCGTCTGGCCGTTGACGATCAGGTTCGGATTCGGATCCTGCTTGAAGTCGAGAATGCGCGAAATCGTCGGCCGCACCGTCAGCGTAACGTTGCCGTTGGCGTTGATCTGCGGCGTGAGCGTCATGATCACGCCCACCGGCACCGTGTGCGCGGTGGTGTTGAAGGTGGTGAGGCTGTTGGTCTGATTCTGGTTGGTCGACGCCTGCACCGAAAAGTAGACGATGTTGTCGACGACCTTGAGAATCGCCGTCTGATTGTTGAGCGCCATCAGCTTCGGGCTCGACAGCACCTGCGTGTTGCCGAACTGTGACAGCAGCTTGATCAGCGCGTTGACGTCACCGACGCTCGATGTGTGATTGACGTAGCCGATCGACGCGAACGGCGCCTGGTTCAGGTTGGCGCCCAGCAGCGACTGCGTGATGCTCAGTCCGCCGCTGATCGGCAGCCGGCTCCAGTCGATGCCGCCCTGGTACTGGTTCGAGAGCTGCACTTCGACCACCGTCGCCTCGATCAGCACCTGGCGCTGCACCGCGCGCGAGATGTTGTCGAGCAATTGCTGGATCAGCTTGTGCTGCTTTTCGGTCGCCAGCACACTGATCGTGCCGGCGATCGGGTTGATGATGATGTCATCCTTGACGCCACCCGGCAGCGACGGCTGCTGCTCGGCATGAAACGCTTCCTTGTAGAGCTGGGGTGCGGTCTGTCCGGCGCGCGATACCGCCTCGACCTGCGCGCGCTGCGCCTCGCGCTGCGCCTTGATCGCCTGCAGCCGCGCGACCTTTTCCTCGGTGGACTGCGTCAGCGCCTGCGTCGATGCCAGGATGTTCTGGATGTTCTCGCGCAGCCGTCCCCAGAAATCGTTGTCCGAAACGGTCTTGACGGTGGTGCTGGACGAATTCAGATCGCTGTTCTGCTGCGTGTTCTGCGTGTCCGCCACCGCGCCGGCGATCTGTCCCGACACGCCGACGGTGGACGACATCTTGCGCGTCATGTTGACGTAGTTGACGTGATACGTCTTCATGTACGGCGTGTCCGGCC
>JBDZVW010000025.1:0-14863 GCA_040255885.1 Betaproteobacteria bacterium | reverse complement strand
CGCACCGGGCGTGGTTCTCGATCAAGGTGCTGCTGCAGGGCTACGCGATCGGGCTCGCGCTGGCGGCCTTATTAACGGCCTTTGCCACGGCGACACAAATCGGCACCGACCTGCTGGAGACGCTGACCTCGATGTTCAACCCGCTGCCGTCGATCGCACTGCTGCCGCTGGCGCTGATCTGGTTCGGGCTGGGCAACGGGAGCCTGATCTTCGTGCTGATTCACTCGGTGCTGTGGTCGGTAGCGCTCAATACGCACACCGGCTTCAAGGCGGTGAGCCAGACGATGCGCATGGTGGGCCGGAACTACGGGCTGACGGGCCCGCGCTACATCATGAAGATACTGATCCCGGCGGCGTTTCCGAGCATTCTGACGGGGCTGAAGATAGGCTGGGCGTTCGCGTGGCGCACGTTGATTGCGGCGGAGCTGGTGTTTGGGGTGTCGTCGGGCTCGGGGGGGCTGGGGTGGTTCATCTATGAGAACAAGAACCAGCTGGAGATCCCGGCGGTGTTTGCGGGGCTGTTCACGGTGATCATCATCGGGCTGGTGGTGGAGAACCTGATCTTCCGGCGCATCGAGGCGCGGACCATTCGCAAGTGGGGCATGCAAACCTAGGAAATGCGTGAGGAGCGAGGGGTAAGGAGTGAGGAGTGAAAGTATCCGGCGCGCTGCGCCGCCATATTCAACGCCTCACACCTCTCTCCTCACTCCTCACAGGAGTCAGAGATGAAAGTTGATTTGAAGCAAGTTGAGGAAGCGTGCAAGGAGCTCTACATTCGGGCGCTGAAGCTGCTGCCTCCGGATATCAAGCAGGGATTCGATCGTCTGGCAGCGAACGAGACCAACGCCACCGCGAAATCGGTGTTGGGCACGATGATTCAAAACATCGCCGTTGCCGAAGATACCACCAACATGCTGTGCCAGGATACCGGCATCCCGATTTACAACGTGGTGATCGGGTCCGGCGTCGAAGTCGATGGTCATGCGCTCAAGCAGGCGATTGCGAAAGGCTGCGAACGCGCGACACGTGAGCATCCGTTGCGTTCTTCGGTCGTGCATCCGGTGACGCGCGTCAATCAGCATACGTCATGCGGCCGTTCGGTGCCGGTGATCAATATCGACTTCAGCGCCGATCCGGAAACCCTGACGATCGAGATGATTCCGAAAGGCAGCGGCTCCGAAAACAACTCGTGGCTGAAGATGGCGATTCCGGCGGAAGGCATAGACGCGGTCAAGACGTTCGTGATCGATCGTGTGCTCGATGCCGGCGGCAAGACCTGCCCGCCGACCATCGTTGGTGTCGGTATTGGCGGCACCGCCGATTTGTGCGTGCATTTGAGCAAGGTGGCGGCCACGCGCCCGCTCGGCACGCAGTGCGAGGACCCCGAAGGCGCGAAGCTCGAAAAAGAACTGAGCGCGGCGGTGAATCAGCTCGGCGTCGGTCCGCAGGGTCTGGGCGGCGATGCAACCTCGTTTGCGGTGCACGTCGAAACCGCCGCCACACATATCACGATGAATCCGGTGGCGGTCAACATGCAATGCCACTCGGCGCGGCGCGCACGCGCGACATTCACGCCGCAAGGTGTGGATTACGGGTTTTGATTTGGATTGAACCGCCAAGACGCCAAGAACGCCAGGGGAGAATGACAAAAACCTTTAACCGCAGAGGCGCAAAGGCGCAGAGGGACGCAAAGGAAAGCCAAATCGGAAGTTCTTTGCGGTTTTTCTTTGCGCCTTCGCGCCTTTGCGGTTATAGCTTTTCTCTGCGTTTCCTTCGCGTCTCTGCGCCTCTGCGGTTATCGCTTTTGATTTTTGCTTCTCTTGGCGCACTTGGCGCCTTGGCGGTTAAAAGGATTTAACGATGGCTCACTATGATTTCACGATGCCGATCACGGACCAGCAGGCCCGCGGGCTTCGGCTCAACGATACTGTGACGATCAACGGCACACTCTACGGCATTCGCGATGCGACGCTGATTCACATGTTCGATCGCGGACGCAAAACCCGCTTTGATCTCAATGGCCATGCGGTGATCCATACTGCGCCCAATGTCAAAAAGGTGGAGAAATCCGCCGAGTATCCGGCCGGCTATGCATCAGTGTGCATCGGCACCACCACCAGCGACCGCATGGAGCGTTTCACGCAACCGCTGATGGCTGAATACAGTGTGCGCATCGTGATCGGCAAGGGCGGTCTGCGCGACGGATCGCTTGCTGCTTTCCAGGAATTGGGCGGCGTGTATCTGGCGATCATCGGCGGCACCGCCGCGCTGGAAACGACGTGGATCGAGGCGATCGAGGACGTCGATCTTGACGATCTCAATCCGGAATCACTGTGGAAATTCCGGGTGAAAAATTTCGGGCCGCTGCTGGTGGCGATGGACAGCCATGGTGGCAGTCTCTACACGGCGGTCAACCAGTCGGCACGCGACAAACGTGCGGCGGCGCTGGCGGCGCTGGGGGTTAAGGGCTGAAACTCTAACCACAGAGACATAGAGGCACAGAGGGAAAGCCAAAGGCGAAAGGCATAACCGCAAAGGCGCAAAGACGCGAAGGGTACGCAAAGGAAAAACATGAAAAGCTATAACCGCAGAGGCGCAGGGACGCGGGGGGGTACGCAGAGAAAAACATGAATAGAAGTTCTTTGCGGCTTTTCTTTGCGCCTTCGCGCCTTTGCGGTTCAGATTGTTGTTTTGCTTTTCTCAGCGCCTCTGTGCCTCTGCGGTTAGCGTTTTTGTTTTCTTAGCGCGCTTGGCGTCTTGGCGGTTCACACAAATCATGCGAACGATTAAAACGGACATTCTGATCCTTGGTTCCGGCGGCGCCGGTCTTTTCGGCGCATTGCATGCGCATCGGCTGAATCCCGACCTTTCGATCACGGTCGCAGTCAAGGGGCTGCTTGGCAAGTGCGGCTGCACGCGCATGGTGCAAGGCGGCTACAACGTGGCGCTGGCGAAGGGCGATTCGGTCGAGCGCCACTTCATGGATACGATAGAAGGCGGCAAGTGGCTGCCTGACCAGGAACTGGCTTGGAAGCTGGTGAACGTTGCAGTGGAGCGTGTCCACGAGCTGGAGAACGAGCTTGGCTGTTTTTTCGATCGCAATCCCGACGGCACCGTCCATCAGAAGGCGTTCGCCGGCCAGACTTTTGACCGCACTGTACACAAGGGCGACCTCACCGGTATCGAGATCATCAACCGTCTCGCCGAGCAGGTGTGGGCGCGCGGCATCCATCGGCTGGAAGAGCATCGCGCGGTCGAGCTGGTGAAAACCCGGCAGGGTGACGCACTCGCCGGCGTGCTGATGATCGACATGCGCAGCGGCGAATTCGTGTTCGTGCAGACGCAGGCGGTGCTGCTCGCGACCGGCGGCGGGCCGACGATGTACAAGTATCACACGCCGTCCGGCGACAAGAGCTGCGACGGCATGGCGATGGCGCTGCGCGCCGGGATCGCGCTGCGCGACATGGAGATGGTGCAGTTCCACCCGACCGGCCTGCTTGCCGGCCTCGATACGCGCATGACCGGCACCGTGCTGGAGGAAGGCTTGCGCGGCGCCGGCGGCTATCTGCTGAACGGCGCGCAAGAGCGTTTCATGCACAATTACGATTCGCGCGGCGAGCGTGCCACGCGCGACATCGTGTCGCGTGGCATTTTTTCAGAAATGCGGGCCGGACGCGTGACGCCGCATGGCGGCGTCTACATCAGCATGGCGCACCTCGGGCCCGACAAGGTACGCAAGACCTTCAAGGGCATGGTCGAGCGTTGCGCCGATTGCGGTTTCGATCTTGCCGGCGGACTGGTGGAAGTGGTGCCGACCGCGCATTACATGATGGGTGGCGTCGTCTTCAATCCCGACTGCACCACCGAGCTGCCCGGCCTCTTTACCGCCGGCGAGGACTCCGGCGGCGTGCACGGCGCGAACCGTCTGGGCGGCAACGGCGTCGCGAATTCCACCGTGTTCGGCGGCGTCGCGGGCGATACGATGCCGGGATGGATCCGTGAGCGCGGTGCATTCAACGAGCCGGACCAGGAGGCGGTCGAGGCCGCTGTCGCACGCTGCCGCCATCCGCTGACGAAACCGGCGGGCGACCTGAACGCGATTCGCGAGCGTCTGTTCGACGTGATGTGGGACGACGTCGGCATCGTGCGCGACGCGGCCGGACTGGAACGTGCCGCCGGCGCGCTTGAAGAACTGGAAGAACGACTCGATCGGACCGGCATCGCCGGCGACAATCTGGCGTTCAATCTGACCTGGCACGACTGGCTCAACCTCAAGAACCAGCTGCTGGTGAGCAAGGCGATCCGTTTCGCAGCACTGGCGCGCGAGGATTCGCGCGGCGCGCATTACCGTTCGGATTTTCCGGAGGTACGCGATGTCGAGCATTCACATTTCACCTGTGTCACGTCGCGCGACGGACAGTTTTCGATCACGACGCGGCCGGTGCAGTTCAGCCGCGTGAAACCTGGGGAAACGCTGCTGCGCGATGAGGCAGTGGCGTAAAAAGCATAACCACAGAGACACAGAGGCACGGAGAAAAACGAAGAAAAAGCAATAACCGCAAAGGCGCGAAGGCGCAAAGAATTTCTGATTTCGTTTTTCCTTTGCGTTTGGATTTTCTCTGTGCCTCTGTGTCTCTGTGGTAAAGAACTTGAGTTCACAAATGCCGATACTGACTATCAACGAACTGACCCGGCTTGCAGCGCAAGGCCTGGAACGTGCCGGCGCGTCGCAGGCGATGGCCGATGCTACGGCCGGCGCGCTGGTTGCGGCCGAGGCGGAAGGCCTGGCAACGCATGGCGTGGCGCGTGTCGAACTCTACGCCAGGCATTTGCGCGAAGGCCGTGCGAACGGCAGCGCGCAGGCAACAGTGGTTCGCGACGGCGGCGGCGCCTGCCTGATCGACGCCGGCGGCGGACTTGCGTTCGAAGCGGCCGCGCTGGCGGTAACGGAGGCGGTCAAGCGTGCCCGCGATCATGGCGTTGCGTTTTCCGGCGTCACCAACAGTCATCATTTCGGCGCTGCCGCCTATCATCTGATGCCTGCGGCGCAAGCCGGAATGGCGGGGCTTGCGTTCACCGTTTCGCCGCCGGCAGTGAATGCCTGGGGCGGCAGCAGGCCGCTCTATGGCACGAACCCGATTGCCGCCGTATTTCCGCGAAAAGATGCGGACCCGATCGTGATCGATCTTTCGATCACCGAGGTGACGCGCGGCAAGATTCTGCTCGCGGCGAAAGAGAACCGGCCGATTCCGGCAGGCTGGGCGCTCGACAAGGCCGGCAATCCGACGACCGACGCAAAGACCGCGCTCACCGGCAGCCTGTTCCCGATCGGCGGCGTCAAGGGTACGATGCTGGCATTGATCGTGGAACTGCTGTGCTGTGCATTGACGGGTGCGGCGTTCAGCTTCGAAAACGACTCCTACTTCGAACCCGGCAACAAGCCGCGCATCGGACACGCGATCATCGTTATCGATCCAGACGCACTGGCCGGACGCGATAGCTATTTTGCCCGCATCGAAACGCTGATACAGGCGATGCTCGAGGATGAGGGCGTGCGTCTGCCGGGCGCGCGGCGTCAGGATGCGGCTGCGCGGGCACGCAAGGATGGCATCGAAATTTCGGACGCGCTTCACCGGCAATTGCTGGAGCTTGCAGGATCCGGCTGAATGGCGATAGCCGTGCGTCGGTTATAATGCGCGGCGAAATATTCGTGCGCGGTACCGCGTGTTGCGGTTTCCGATAGGCGTTGGGCGGGAGTTCATTTCAATGTCACAACCTCTTTTTCATCTTGCGTTTCCGGTGACTGATCTGGAGAAGGCGCGGGCCTTCTACGGCGGTTTGCTGGGATGTGCCGAAGGGCGCAGCGCACCCGAGTGGGTCGATTTCAATTTCTACGGCCATCAGATCGTCGCCCATCTGGCGCCGGACGAGGCCGGTCATCGCACCACCAGCAAGGTGGATGGAGACAACGTGCCGGTGCGGCACTTCGGTGCGATTCTGCCGATGCCGGAATGGGAAAAGCTGGCACGCAAGCTCGGCGACGCCGGTGTCGAATTCGTGATCGAGCCGCATGTCCGATTCAAGGGCCAGGCCGGCGAGCAGGCGACGATGTTTTTTCTCGATCCGTGCGGCAATGCGCTGGAGTTCAAGGCGTTCGGCGATCCGGATCAGTTGTTCCGGAAAGCATGATTTCATCGCACCGGCCATAACACGCCGGTGGGCGCGCTGCAGTATCATCTGCTCGTCAACCCAACAGATTGTTGAAAAAAACGGTGCGAGCGAACGTCAGGCAACGGAAAATCAGCTCTGAAACCGGCGCGGCGCGTGGCCATACGCTGCCGCTCGGCAGCTATACCGCAAAAATGAAAGCGCCGTTCGGCGTGCTGGGCATCCGGACCGCAGGCGAATGGCTGACCGACATTGAATATCTGCCGCGCGGTGTCGCAACGCTGGCGCCGCTCGACCGGCTGGCCGAAAAAGTGTGCCGGCAGATCGAGCGCTATCTGGAGGATCCGGACTATCGGTTCAGGCTGCCGTTTCAGTATGACGGCACGCCGTTCCAGTGCCGGGTATGGCGTGCGATTCACGGCATTCCGAGCGGCAGCGTGGTGACCTACCGGCATATCGCCCGCGCGCTCGGAACGGCGCCGCGCCCGGTCGGCGGCGCCTGCGGTGCCAACCGGCTTCCAATCGTCATTCCATGCCATCGCGTCGTGGCGCAGCACGGGCTCGGCGGCTTCAATCACAGCCGGGGCGGTTACTACCTTGAAATCAAGCGCTGGCTCCTCCGACATGAGCGTGCCGTCGTCGACGCTGCTTGATGCGTTTTGCGATGCGCTGTGGCTGGAAGACGGCCTGTCGCGCAACACGCTGGAAAGTTACCGGCGCGATCTTGCGCAGTTTGCCGCGTGGTTGAACGCAGCGCGCGGCGCCGGCCTGTCCGACGCGCGGCACGATGACGTGCTCGGCTACCTCGCGGCGCGCGTGCGCGGGCACGCCAGGCCGAGCACCACCGGGCGCCAGCTTTCAAGTCTCAGGCGTTTCTATCAGTTCGCGCTGCGGCAGGGAAAGATCGATGTCGATCCGACGCTGAAAGTCGATGCGCCGAAGCGCCCGCGCAATCTGCCCAAAACGCTGACCGAGGCGGACGTCGAGAATCTGCTGACGGCGCCGGATACCGTCGGCGCGCTCGGGATACGCGACCGGACCATGCTCGAAATGCTGTATGCGAGCGGTCTGCGGGTGTCGGAGCTGGTCGGGCTGACGCTGGCGCAAGTCAGCCGCGACATGGGCGTCGTGCGCGTGCTCGGCAAGGGGTCGAAGGAACGGCTGGTACCGCTGGGCGAGGAAGCGCTGGCGTGGGTTGACCGTTATCTTGTTGATGCGCGGCCGCTGCTGTTGAATCGCCGCACCACTAACGCGCTGTTCGTCACCCGCCGCGGCGAGGCGATGACGCGACAGGCGTTCTGGTATCTGATACGGCGCTATTGCGTACGTGCCGGACTGAGAAAGGCCATTTCTCCGCATACGTTGCGTCACGCGTTCGCGACCCATCTGCTCAATCACGGCGCCGACCTGCGCGTGGTGCAACTGCTGCTGGGGCACGCCGACATCTCCACCACGCAGATTTACACCCACGTCGCACGCGAGCGGCTGAAGCAGTTGCACGCGAAGCATCATCCCAGAGGCTAGAGGCGGGAATCAGGATTCAGGATTCGGGAGCGGACGAAGAGCCGCAGCGAAACGGAATTGTGGAGCGTCGAGAATATGCAGCATGCGTCACGTGCGGGAAATTGTCCCTGAATCCCGAATCCTGATTTCTCAGCTCTGGTTTTTCGTTCCCCTTTCAATCATCACGCCGATGCGTTTCACGTTGCGCATCAGGTTGAGTTTGGCGACGGCGACCTTGATCCAGGGGGCGCCGAAATCGTGCATCACGAGTTCGGCCAGATGTTCGGCAAAGCGTTCGATCAGGCCGAAGTGGCGGCCGGCGACCGAGCGTTCGATGTGCTCGATCACGGTGCCGTAATTGATGGTGTCGCGAATATGATCACTCTGGCCGGCGCGGTTGTCCGGAATCGCGATCTCAAGGTCGATCTGTACGGTTTGCGGCACCCGCTTTTCCCATTCGTAGACGCCGATCAACATGGTAAGCCGGTATTCGTTGATGAAAATGATGTCCATGATCGGAAGCGCGCCGTGGTGTCGGGTTTCGGATAGAATCTACGCGATTTTATTGGATTTCAGGCAATGACTATAGCGTTTGTTGCAATTGCATATCTGATCGGCTCGGTGTCATTTGCGGTACTGGTCAGCCGCGGTTTCGGATTGCCGGATCCGCGCAGCTATGGCTCGAGCAACCCCGGGGCGACGAACGTTCTGCGCAGCGGACGAAAAACGGCCGCCATTCTCACGCTGATCGGCGATACCGCAAAGGGCTGGATTGCGGTGACGCTGGCATGGTATTTCGCTCCCGATCAGAGCGTGGCGGTTGCCGCCGCCGCTGCCGGTCTGGCAGTGGTCATCGGCCACATGTATCCGCTGTTTTTCGGGTTTCAGGGAGGCAAGGGCGTGTCCACCGCGCTCGGTGCGCTGTTCGGCTTCAGTCCGTGGCTGGGGCTGGCGACACTGGCCACCTGGCTCATCATCGCGTTTTTCTTCCGCCTGTCGTCGCTGGCCGCGCTGGTGTCATGCCTGTTCGCGCCGTTTTTCTGTTTCCTGCTGTTCGGCCCTCACGTATTCACGTGGAGCGTCATTGCGATGGCGCTGCTGCTGGTGTGGCGACACCGCAACAACATACGCAACCTGCTTGCCGGCACCGAGGGGCGCATCGGCGAGCGCAGCACCGGTGTTTGACGAGCTTGATTTTTCACCACAGAGACACAGAAGCACAGAGGAAAACGGAATTCAAGAAAGCCACACGTAATTTTCATTTTGCATTTTTGCGCTTAAAGCTGCTTTTGCTTTTCTCTGCGCCTCTGTGTCTCTGTGGTAGAGGTCTTCGCCGCGCTCAACGTCTCCAGGTCCCAGCGCGGCCGAACGGTAAAGCTCAAATCAGCTGACTCCTGACTCCTGGCTCCTGGATCCTGCATTCTCATCGCGGCCGCAAACGCGATCATCGCGCCGTTGTCGGTGCAGAATTCCAGATCCGGATAAAAAACGCGAAAGCCGTCGCGTTGCGTGCGGCGGGCAAATGCTTCACGCAGTTGCCGATTGGCGCCGACACCGCCGGCGACCACCAGGTCGGACAGTCCGGTCAGGTCCAGAGCCGCAGCGGCCTTCGCCACCAGCACCTCGACGATCGCCGCCTGAAATTCAGCGGCGACGGCGGCCCGCAATCGGTCATCGATTTCCCGTCCGCGCACCGCGGTGAGCACGGCGGTCTTGAGGCCGCTGAAGCTGAAATTGAGATCGCCGCTGCCGAGCATCGGGCGCGGCAGGTTCACCGGCCCCGGCCGGGCAGTGTCCGCCAGCCGCGACAGCGCCGGGCCGCCGGGGTAGCCGAGCCCGAGCAGCTTGGCGGTCTTGTCGAATGCTTCACCGGCGGCATCGTCGAGTGTTTCACCCAGCAGTTCGTAGTCGCCGACACCGGCGACGCGCATCAGTTGCGTATGGCCGCCCGAAACCAGCAGCGCAACGAACGGAAACGACGGCTTCGGCGTCGCCAGCAGCGGCGACAGCAGATGACCTTCCAGGTGGTGCACTCCGATCGCCGGGATACCCAATCCGTACGCCAGGCCATGGGCGACACTGGCGCCGACCAGCAGCGCCCCGGCCAGTCCGGGGCCCTGCGTATAGGCGATTACGTCGAGATCGGAAAGCGCGCACGCGGCTTGCGCCAGCACGCTGCGCGTCAGCGGCAGCACACGCCGTATGTGATCGCGCGAGGCCAGTTCCGGAACCACTCCGCCGTAAGCGGCATGCAGCGCAATCTGCGAGTGCAGTGCATGTGCCAGCAGCCCCCGGACGCCGTCATAGAGTGCCAGCCCGGTCTCGTCGCAGGAGGTTTCAATGCCCAGGACCAGCATAAAAACATATTTTTGAAATGCGACAATAATCGATATAATACAAGGTTTTCGAATCGACCCGAGGAATTTCCGTTTATGCCGACTGTTCGCGTCAAGGAAAACGAGCCATTCGAGGTGGCTCTGCGCCGTTTCAAGCGCACGATCGAGAAGACCGGGCTGCTTACCGAGCTTCGCGCACGCGAGTACTACGAAAAGCCGACCTCCGAGCGCAAGCGCAAGCTTGCCGCCGCGGTCAAGCGTCTCCACAAGCGCCTGCGTTCGCAGGTCCTGCCGCGCCGAATGTACTAAAAGCAGGATTGAGGATTGAGTTCTCAGGATTGAGGAAAAGTATCCGGTGCGCTGCGCGCACCGCATTATTGGCTCGATCCTCAATCCTTGATCCCCAATCCTGACCTATGTCCCTCAAGCTTCGCATTCAGGAAGATATGAAGGCGGCATTGCGCGCCCGGGATGCGGCGCGTCTGTCGGCGATTCGTCTGCTGATGGCGGCGATGAAGCAGGTCGAAGTCGATACCCGGAAAGAGCTGGACGATGCGGGCGTCGTCAGCATTATTGAAAAAATGCTCAAGCAGCGCCGCGACTCGATTGAGCAGTTCGAAAAAGCCGGTCGCCAGGATTTGGCGGATGCCGAAAAATTCGAAATGAGCGTGCTCGAAGCGTATATGCCGCAGCAATTGTCGGCGGCTGAGGTGGAAGCCGCCGTGACGGCCGCGCTCGCCGCGCACGGAGCTGCCGGCATGCGGGACATGGGCAAGGTGATGAACGCGCTCAGGTTGGAGCTGGCCGGCCGCGCCGATATGGCGCAGGTGTCGGCGTTGGTCAAGGCCCGGCTTTCCGGCTGACCGGAGCTCCGTATTTCTCCCCTCCTCGCATGAGGAGAGGTAGCGCCTCGGAGCGTCGGCCGAGGGGCCCTGAAGGGGATCGGCCAGCGCAAAGGCGCAACGGCCGCGTCCCGAGGCGCCGCATCCCGCTCCGGGGTCGCACCCGCTTCGCGGGCGCTTGCTCCACCTTCCGCGGCCGTCCCGCGAAGGCGGGCGGGGTGGTGGTGGGGCTTGAAAAGTCGGCATCGTTTTGTGTTCACGCACTGCAGCTGCAACAGGATCAGTTGGCGTCGCATGAGCCGGCGTTGCGCTGCATTTCGTCAGTTTTCGAGCCGCCTTTGATTCCCGGCGAGTTATCCTATAATGAGATAGGTTCACAAAACCACCCCGGGAGTGTTGACGCTGGAGCGCATATGCACCGGTTCACCAGCCGTTTTGATTTGCGCACCGCCGCCTTCCGTGCATGATTCCGCAGTCTTTCATTCAGGATCTTCTGAACCGCGTCGATATTGTCGGCGTGGTGGAACGCTACGTGAAATTGCGCCGTGCCGGTGCCAATTATCTCGGCCTGTGCCCGTTCCACAACGAAAAGACGCCGTCGTTCACCGTCAGCGCGACCAAGCAGTTCTACCATTGCTTCGGCTGCGGCGCACATGGCAGTGCGATCGGTTTTCTGATGGAGTACGGCGGGCTGGGTTATGTGGACGCGATCAAGGACCTGGCGCAGAGCGTGGGGCTCGTGGTGCCCGAGGTGCGCAGCGAGCGTGGGGGCCAGTCAGCCGAAGAATCTGCGGGCCTGCGCGAGACTCTGTTCAACGCGGCACAGTATTATCGTTCGCAACTGAAGGACGCGGCGCACGCGATCGCATATTTGAAGGGGCGCGGTGTGACGGGCGAGATCGCGCGGCGATTTGGCATCGGTTATGCGCCGGCCGGCTGGCAGAATCTCGCCGCCGGGTGCCCCGACTACAATGCGCCAGCGCTGGTTGCGGCGGGGCTGGTGAAGCAGAGCGACGAAGGGCGGCGCTACGATCTTTTCCGCGACCGCATCATGTTTCCGATTCTCGATCAGCGCGGCAACGTGATCGGTTTCGGCGGACGCGTGCTGCAGGCAGAAGGCGCCGATGCGGCGGCGCAGGCTTCCCCCAAGTATCTGAACTCGCCGGAAACAGCGGTGTTCGAGAAGGGGCGCGAGCTCTACGGATTGTTCCAGGCAGCCCGGGCCATGCGCGAGCGCGATACCGCGGTGGTGGTCGAGGGGTACATGGATGTGGTGGCGCTGGCGCAGCACGGAATCGAATATGTGGTCGCGACGCTGGGCACCGCGACCACACCGGTCCACGTGCAGAAGCTGCTGCGCCTGGCACGGCGTGTCGTGTACTGCTTCGACGGCGATGACGCGGGACGGCGTGCCGCGTGGCGCGCGCTGGAGAACACGCTGGAACAGACGGTCGACGGCAAGGAAATAGGCTTTCTGTTTTTGCCGCAGGGGGACGATCCGGACAGCTACGTCAGGCGCGATGGGGCTGCTGCGTTCGAGGCGCTGATTGGTGCGGCGATGCCGCTGTCGGATTTTCTGGTGGAACAATTGTCGAGCCGCACCAGTCTGCGCAGCGCCGAGGGGCGTGCACGGCTGCTGCAGGACGCGAAGCCGCTAGTCAAGCGGATTGCGGCGCCGCTGACCAGTCTGCTGGTGCGCAAACGGCTGGCGGGGCTGGCCGGCATCAGCGCGGAAGAACTCGATGTCCAGTACGAAATCCGGCGAAAAGTGCCGATGCGGGCGAAGCCGAAACCGATGGTGCGGCGCTCGCTGGCGCGCACGCTGATCGAGCTGGTCATGCTGAAACCCGGCCTCGCGGGTTTCGCCGACCGCTCGGAACTGGCTGACTTTGCCGTGGTCGATATTGATCCGGCCGAAATCAATGCATTGAATGCATTGCTTGAAGTTGCCGCGGGCGACCTTCATATTGTGAGCATGGCAGAGTATTTCCGCGGCGGAGAACATGAGGATTTGCTGCGCAGTATCGAGGCGGACCTCCCGGTCTGGCATGAAGGTCGCTTCGATGATGCTGCGCTGGAGCACGAATTCAGAGATGCCTGGATGCAATTGCTCGATCAGGCGCGGCGCGCACGGGCACGTGCGTTGCTGGAGATGTCGCGGCAGCGCCGGCTGAGCGCTGAAGAGCAGGCGGAATTGCGCCAGGCATTGACAGCCGCGCAGAAATGAATTAGTCGAGATTTGTGATATAATATTTGGCTTTTTTCAATTTGAATCGCGTAGAGCGGGGTGTGGAATATGGCGAAAGCGACAAAAGCGCTGAAGGCTAAACGGGCGCCTGCCGTGAAAAGGTCTTCTCCATCAAGGGACAGGACTCGAAAGACGGCGAAATCCGCGCGGTCGGCGGCGCGGCCGCAGCGCGCGATCGCGCGCAAGCCTGCCCGTGTCGCCAAGCCCGCCAAGGCCAAGTCTGCGAAGCAGGGCAAGACGGTCCGCACGGTCGCGGCCGCCAAGGCCAAAACCCGGGCCCAGCTCCGCCAGCGCAAGGCCAGGGCCGATCAGGCCGTGACCAAAAAGGCGCAGGCCAAGGCGAAAACGGCTTCCATTACCCGGGTTTCATCCGGAAAGCCGGCATCGCGCGTTGCGCAGGCAAAAAAGGACATTGTTGAAAAGCGGCCGCTGAAAAAGACCGTGGCAAGCCAGCCGGTCGCGCCGGCGGCCGCCCCCAAAGTTTCGAAGAAGAAAACCAAGGGCGTGGCGCGCGACAAGCTGTCGGCAAAGGAAAAGGCACTGGTCCGGGAAATGGAGCGCCGGGAGCTCGATCCGGCCGACGCCGAAGCGCGGCGCATGCGCCTGAAGAACTTGATCGTGCTGGGCAAGGAACGCGGCTATCTGACCTATGCCGAGGTGAACGACCATCTGCCGGACGACATGCTGGATGCCGAGCAGATCGAGAACATCATCAGCATGATCAACGACATGGGCATCCAGGTCTATGACGAGGCACCGGATGCCGAGCAATTGCTGATGTCGGATGCGGCGCCGGCGGTTGCCGACGAGGACGCGGTCGAGGAAGCCGAGGCCGCGCTGTCCACCGTTGATTCCGAATTCGGCCGTACCACCGATCCGGTGCGCATGTACATGCGCGAAATGGGATCGGTCGAGCTGTTGACGCGCGAAGGCGAAATCGAGATTGCCAAGCGCATCGAAGACGGCCTGAAGCACATGATCCAGGCCATTTCCGCGTGTCCGACCACGATTGCGGAAATCCTCGCGCTCGCGGAGAAAATCGAGCGTGATGAAATTCGCGTCGACGAGCTCGTTGACGGCCTGGTCGATGACGAAACCGAAGAGGAAGTGCTGGAAGAAGACATCGACGAAGACGACCGGGAAGTCGACGAAAACACGGATGCCAGCGACGATGAAGCGGAAGAGGAAGATACCGCCGCGATCGCGAGCGCCAATCTGCTCAAGCTGCGTGAGGGTGCGTTGCGGCGTTTCCGGGTGATCCGTACGCTATACAACAAGATGCTCAAGGCGCTGGCCAAGGACGGCCCGCGTGCGCGCGCGTTCCTGCAGATCCGCGATCAGATCTCGAACGAATTGATGGATATTCGTTTTGCTGCGAAGCAGGTGGAAGCGCTGTGCGACAGCCTGCGCCGGCTGGTCGATGAAGTGCGCAGTCATGAGCGTGCGATCATGGGTTTCTGCGTGAACAAGGCGGGCATGCCGCGGCAGCATTTCATCAAGGTGTTCCCGGGCAATGAGGACAATCTGCGCTGGGTGGGGCGCGAAGTGGCTGCGAAGCGGCCGTACAGCGACGCGCTGAGCCGCTTCGAGCCGGCGATCGTCGAGCAGCAGCAGAAGCTGCTCGACGTGCAGAAGCGCGTCGGCATCCCGATCAAGGATCTGAAGGAAATCAACCGGCGCATGTCCACCGGCGAAGCCAAGGCGCGGCGCGCGAAGCGCGAGATGACCGAGGCCAACCTGCGGCTGGTGATCTCGATCGCGAAGAA
>JBDZVW010000303.1:0-3800 GCA_040255885.1 Betaproteobacteria bacterium | reverse complement strand
TCTGGAAATTCTTTGCCGCCAGCATCTTGTCGAACAGCGCGCGCGGCAGCGGCTCGCCGCTTTCGACGTGGCGCGTCAGCGGCTCGATCACGCCCCATTCCCAGCAGAAATTTTCCATGAACTGGCTGGGCAGCTCCACCGCATCCCATTCGACGCCGTTGATGCCGGCCACGCCCAGTTCCTCGACCCGCGTCAGCAGATGGTGCAGGCAGTGGCCGAACTCATGGAACAGCGTGATCACTTCGTCATGCGTGAACAGTGCCGGGCGCGATCCGAGCGGGCGCGAGAAATTGCAGTTGAGATAGGCGACCGGCGTCTGCACGCCGCCGGGCCGGCGGCGGCGTGTCACCGCCTCGTCCATCCATGCACCGCCGCGCTTGCCGGGACGCGCATAGAGATCGACGTAGAACTGTCCGACCAGCCGGCCGTCGCGGTCGCGGATATCGTAGAAGCGCACGTCGGGATGCCACACCGGCGCGCCGGCACGCGCAATGGCGAGGCCGTAGATGGTCTCGACCAGCTTGAACATGCCCGGCAGCACCGCCGTTTCCGGGAAATACTGCTTCACTTCCTGGTCGGAGAACGCGTAACGCGCGAGCCGCAGCCGTTCCGACACGAACACCAGGTCCCATGATTCGAGGCGGTCCAGTCCGAGTTCGTCGCGCGCGAAACGCTCGAGCTCCGCGAGATCGCGTTGCGCGTAAGGCTTCGCTTTGCCCGCCAGCTGGTGCAGGAATTCCAGCACCTGGGCCGGTGATTCGGCCATCTTCGGTTCCAGCGAATAGGCGGCAAAGTTCGGAAAACCGAGCAGTTGCGCCAGCTCGCGCCGCAGCTCGATGATCTCGCCGATCAGCGGCGTATTGTCGAGTTTGGCGTCGCCGAATTCGGATGCGCGCGTGACATAGGCGCGATACATGCGCTCGCGCAGTGCGCGGTGTTCGGCGTACTGCATCACCGGCAGATACGACGGCGCGTGCAACGTGAATTTCCAGCCCGGCTTGCCGTCGGCCTGCGCCGCTTCGCGTGCCGTCTCCAGCGCATCGTCCGGAATGCCGGCGAGTTCGTCGTCGCCGGCGTAATGGGCGTAGGAATCGGTCGCGTCCAGCAGGTTGTCGCTGAATTTCGCCGCCAGCGCCGCCAGCCGCTCCTGGATCGCCATGAAGCGCGCTTTACTTTCAGGCGGCAGCTCGGCGCCGCCGAGGCGAAAATCGCGCAGCTCGTTGTCGATCACCTTGCGCTGCGCGCGATCAAGGCGCTCGAATTCCGGCGCCGCCCGCAGCGCCTTGAACCTGCGATAGAGCTCGGGATGCTGCGCGAGTTCGGCGTGATATTGCGTGATCTTCGGCAGGTTCGCGTTGTAGGCTTCGCGCAACTGCGGATTGTTCATCACCGCGTAAAGATGCGCGACCTGCCCCCAGGCGCGGCCGAGACGTTCGTTCGCGTCTTCCAGCGGCACAACAAAATCGTCCCACGACGGCGGCGTTTCGTCCCGTTCCAGCTGCGCGACCACGGCGCGGCCATCGGCCAGCAGCGCATCCACCGCCGGCGTCACGTGTTCGGGAAGAATGTCGGAAAAACGGGGCAGGCCGGAGAAGTCGAGCAGCGGGTTGCCGGCGGCGGGCGAGGGCGCGTTCATCGGATGGATGGTGGAGGCTCGGGAGACAAAAGACTATTCTAGCAGGCTGTTGAAAAACTACCGCGCTCTGCCGTGCGGCATCAAAACGAAGTTTCAGTGCCGGGTAACTGTGTCAACGCCGGGTTCCCGGCGGATTTTTCCTTGCCCGGCATTCGCTCACGGCGTTTTTCGACCGCCTGCCAACGGTCCGGCGACAAACCGCCGCCGTACGAATCGGAATTCGGCTAGCGGCTGTAGACGATCTCGCCGCCGACAATGGTATGGCGTACCCGGCCCGTCAAATCATGGCCGATGAATGGCGTGTTGCGGCCCTGGCTTTTGAGCGTGTCCGGCGCCGGCGCCCAGTGCTGGTCCGGATCGAAAATGCACACGTCCGCGACGCTGCCGACGGCCAGCGTGCCGGCGGCGATGCCGAGCACGCGCGCCGGTTCGGACGTGATCCGGGCCAGCGCCGCTGCCAGTCCCGCGCCGGTTTCGGCGGCCCACTTCAGTGTCAGCGGCAGCAGCAGCTCCAGGCCGGTGGCGCCGGCTTCGGCTTCGCCGAACGGCATCTGCTTCGCATCGTCGTCGACCGGCGCGTGATCCGAGCAGATCGCGTCGATCGTGCCGTCGAGCAGCCCGGCGCGCAATGCGTCGCGATCGGCCGCGCTGCGCAGCGGCGGGTCGAGCCGGCAGTTGGCGTCGAAATAGCCGATGTCCAGCTCCGAAAGATGTGCATGGTGTACGCTGACGTCGCAGGTTACCGGCATGCCGAGCGCCTTTGCCTGGCGCACCATATCCACCGCATCCGCAGACGACAGGCGCGCGAAATGCACGCGCGCGCCGGCTTCGCGCATCAGCAGCAGGATGGTCGACAGCGCGACCGTTTCCGCACACACTGGAATGCCGGGCAAACCGAGACGCGCCGCGACCTGGCCGTCATGCGCGACGCCGCCCGCCGACAGCGCCGGGTCCTGCGGCCGCAGCCACACCGGGAAATCGAAGGTCGCTGCGTACTGCAGCGCATGCAGCAGCACCTGACGGTCGGCGAACGGCGCATCAGCCTGCGAAAACGCGACGCAGCCGGCATCGCGCAGCTCGGCCATCTCGGTCAGCCGCGCGCCGCGCAACCCCTGCGTCAGTGCGCCGACCGGGTAAACGTGCGCCTGGTTCAGACTCTGCGCACGGTACTTGAGCATTTCGACCAGTCCCGGCTCGTCGAGCGGCGGATCGGTATCCGGCGGGCAGGCCAGGCTGGTGACGCCGCCGGCCACCGCCGCCGCCATCTCCGATTCGAGCGTCGCAAGATGCTCGAAGCCGGGTTCGCGCAGCCGTGCCGCAAGGTCGACCAGGCCGGGGCAAACCACGAGCCGGTTCGCATCCAGCACGCGGTTCGGCTTGAAGCCCGACGGCGCGGCGCCGACGGCCGCGATCGTGCCGTCCGCCACGAACACGTCGCGGCGCGCGTCGATGCCGTTGGCCGGGTCGATCACACGGCCGTTTTTGATGTGGATTTTCATTGAGGCGCGTTGCTGCTCAGCTGAGACTCCGGTCCGAGGTATTTTTGGTGGTACTCCCCTCCTGTCCTTAAGGAGAGGAAGGAGCGAAGCGGGAAGGGTGGTCGATTTTTCCAGCGCCGCTCACCACCCCGTCCGCTGCGCGTCCACCCCTCCTCATCCGAGGAGGGGAAAAAATCAGAATGGGCCGGTACATTCTTTACCGGGCGGTACTCCCCTCCTGTCCTTAAGGAGGGCGCTTCGGAGCGTCGGCCGAGAGGCTCCGTCGGGGATCGGCCAGCGGAGAAGATGCCGGCGGCCGCGTCTTGAAGCGCCCGCATCCCGCTCCAGGGTCGCACCCGCTGCGCGGGCAGCGACCGGTGAGGCGGAGCAAGGGCCCCATCGCCAGATGGGGATGCGACCCGAATCCGGACGCAAGGCCGCCGGCCGCTCATGGCCGCCTGTGGTGTCAGATCCCGGCTTACGCCGGGTCCCTCTTCCGTCCTCCGGCGGCCACTCTCCGCCTTTCGCGGTCGCAGGGAGCGAAGCGGAAGGGGTGGTCGACTTTTCCGAGCGCCGCCACCCCTCCTCATTCGAGGAGGAGAAAAAATCGGAGTGGTAAGCGGCTGCCACAAGCAGCGGAAAGATTCTTTCCTTACGTGTTCATCTTTCACTGGTGTTCTCTCGAC
>JBDZVW010000024.1:0-15154 GCA_040255885.1 Betaproteobacteria bacterium | reverse complement strand
CGACCATCGTGATGCCGAGCGGATGGCGCAGTTCGGAGCCGACGCCGGTGCCGAGCATCAGCGGCAGCGCCGACAGCAGCGCCGCCATCGTCGTCATCATGATCGGCCGGAAACGCAGCAGGCACGCCTGGTGGATCGCCTCGCGCGGGGTGCGGCCTTCATTGCGCTCTGCGTGCAGCGCGAAATCGATCATCATGATCGCATTCTTCTTCACGATGCCGATCAGCAGGATGATGCCGATGATCGCAATCACGCCCAGATCGCTGCGCGCCAGCAGCAGCGCCAGCAGCGCGCCGACGCCGGCGGACGGCAAGGTCGACAGGATCGTGATCGGATGGATGTAGCTTTCATACAGCACGCCGAGCACGATGTACATCGTGATGATTGCGGCGAGAATCAGGAACAGCTCGTTCGTCAGCGACGCGCGGAACGCCAGCGCGGCGCCCTGGAAGCTGGTCTGGATGCTGGCCGGAAGCCCGATGTCGCGTTCCGTTTTTTCGATTGCGTCGACCGCGTCGCCCAGCGATGCACCGGGCGCGAGGTTGAACGAAACGGTGGCGGCCGGGAATTGTTCGAGGTGATTGATCAGCAGCGGCGTGAAACGCTGCGACAGCGTTGCGATCGCGCTCAGCGGTACCTGGGTGCCGCTGGCGGACGTGACGTAGATGTGCTTCAGCGCATCCGGGCCGTTGCTGAATGCCGGCTGCACTTCGAGCACCACGCGGTACTGGTTGGCCTGGGTGAAGATGGTCGAAATGATGCGCTGGCCGAATGCGTCGTAGAGCGCATTGTCGATGTCGGCCGGCGTGATGCCGAAGCGCCCGGCGGTGTTGCGGTTGATTGTCAGATACGCCTGCAGTCCCTGGTTCTGCAGATCGCTGGCGACGTCGGCGAGCTGCGGCAACTGACTCAGCTTGTCGACCAGCCGCGGCACCCATACGCCGAGCTGGTCGAGATCCGGGTCCTCCATCGTGAACTGGTACTGGGTGCGGCTCACCCGGTCGTCGATCGTCAGGTCCTGCACCGGCTGCATGTAGAGCGAGATGCCGGGCACCTGCGCCAGTTTCGGCTGCAGGCGGCGGATCACGTCGGCGGCGCTGAGGTGGCGCTGCGCCAGCGGCTTGAGGTTGATCAGCATGCGCCCGCTGTTGAGCGTGGTGTTGGTACCGTCGACGCCGATGAACGACGACAGGCTCTGCACTGCCGGGTCCTGCAGCACGACCTTCGCCAGCGCTTGCTGGCGCTGCGCCATCGCGGCGAACGAAATCGACTGTGGCGCGTCGGTGATGCCCTGGATCACGCCGGTGTCCTGCAGCGGGAAAAAGCCTTTCGGCACGAAAATGTAGAGCAGCACTGTCAGCACCAGCGTCGCGGCCGCCACCAGCAGCGTCAGCCACGCGTGATCCAGCACCCAGGTCAGCATCGTGCCGTAGCGCGCAATCACGCGGTCGAACCAGCGGCCGGTCGCGCGATGGAATGCGTTCTGTTCCGATTCGGGAATTTGGCGCAGCAGCTTCGCGCACAGCATCGGCGTCAGGGTCAGCGACACCACCGCCGAGATCAGAATCGCCACCGCCAGCGTGATCGCGAATTCGCGGAACACGCGGCCGACGACGTCGCCCATGAACAGCAGCGGAATCAGCACCGCGATCAGCGAGAACGTCAGCGAGATGATGGTGAAGCCGATCTGCGCCGAGCCCTTGAGCGCCGCTTGCAGCGGCGACTCGCCCTGCTCGATGTAGCGCGCGATATTTTCGATCATCACGATCGCGTCATCGACGACGAAGCCGGTGGCGATGGTGAGCGCCATCAGCGTCAGGTTGTTGATGCTGAATCCGGCGAGATACATCACGCCGAAAGTGCCGACCAGCGACAGCGGCACCGAAAAGCTCGGGATGATCGTCGCGGAAAGATTGCGCAGGAACAGGAAAATCACCATCACCACCAGCGCGATCGACAGCATCAGCTCGAACTGCACGTCGTCGACCGACGCGCGGATGGTGGTGGTGCGGTCGGTGAGCAGCGTCACGTCGACGCTGGCGGGCAATGTACTCTTCAATTGCGGCAGCAGCGCCTTGATGCGGTCCACCACTTCGATCACGTTGGCGCCCGGCTGACGCTGAATGTTCACGATCACCGCCGGCACGTCGTTCATCCAGGCGGCGAGCCGCGTGTTCTCGGCAGCCTCGGTGACGGTGGCGACGTCGGACAGATGCACCGGCGCGCCGTTGCGGTAGGCGACGACCACCTGCCGGTACTCGTCGGCGGAACGCAACTGGTCGTTGGCGTCGATGGTGTAGGCCCGTGCCGGCCCGTCGAAGCTGCCCTTCGCCTGGTTGGAATTGGCATTGCTGATCGCAGTGCGCACGTCTTCGAGATCGAGGTTGTAGGCGGCAATCGCGGTCGGATTGACGCGGATGCGCACCGCCGGCCGTTGGCCGCCGCTGATGCTTACCAGCCCGACGCCGGACAGCTGCGAGATCTTCTGCGCCAGCCGCGTGTCGGCGAGGTCTTCCACCTGCGGCAGCGGCAGGCTCTTCGATGTCAGTGCCAGCGTCAGGATCGGCGCGTCGGCCGGGTTGACCTTGCTGTAGATCGGCGGTGCCGGCAGATCGGCGGGCAGAAAGCTGCCGGCGGCATTGATCGCCGCCTGCACTTCCTGCGCGGCGATGTCGAGACTCAGATCGAGGCTGAACTGCAGCGTGATGACCGACGCGCCACCCGAGCTGGTGGACGACATCTGGTTCAGTCCCGGCATCTGCCCGAACTGGCGCTCCAGCGGCGCGGTCACCGACGACGTCATCACGTCCGGACTGGCGCCGGGGTAGAGCGTGACGATCTGGATCGTCGGATAATCGACTTCCGGCAATGCCGACAGCGGCAGGAAGCGATAGGCGAGAATGCCCGACAGCAGAATCGCGACCATCAGCAGCGAGGTCGCAACCGGCCGCAGAATAAACGGCCGTGACGGGCTCATGCGCCGCCTTTGCCTTTTGCGACCTTGCTGCCGGACGCTTTGCCGCCGGCCGGCGACGTGTCGCCGTGCTGGCCGGCCAGTTCCACCTTCGCACCGTTGCGCAGTTTGTCGGCGCCGTCGACCACCACCAGCGCGCCGGGCTTGAGCCCGCTGTCGATCGCCGAGTCGCCGTTCTCCTGCGGCCCGACCGTCACCGGCTGCATCGCCACCGTATGGTCGGACTTCACGACGTAGACGAAACTGCCGCTGGTGCCGGTCTGGATCGCGGCCGACGGGATCACCGTCGCGTCCTGCTTCACGTCGACCAGCATGCGCACGTTGACGAACTGATTCGGGAACAGGGTCTCATCGCCGTTCGCGAATTCCGCCTTGATGCGGATGGTGCCGGTGCTGACGTCGATCTGGTTGTCCACCGCCATTACCGAGCCGGTCGCAAGTTTCGTCTTCAGGTCACGATCCCATGCCTCGACCGGCATCGGCGCACCGGCATGCAGGCGTTTCAGAACGGCCGGCAGGCTGTCCTCCGGAATCGAATAGATGACGGTGATCGGCTGCATCTGCGTGATCACCACCAGGCCGTTGGTATCGGATGCATGAATGATGTTGCCCGGGTCCACCTGGCGCAATCCGACGCGTCCGCTGATCGGCGCGGTGATGCGGCTGTACGCAAGCTGCAGCTTGGCGCTGTCGACCTGGCCCTGGTCACTCTTGACCGCGCCGTCGTATTGGCGGACCAGCGATTTCTGGGTATCGACCTGCTGGCGCGCGATCGAATCCTGCGAAAACAGTTTTTCGTAACGTTGCAGGTCGATCTGCGCATTTTTCAGCAGCGCCTGATCGCGTGCCAGTTGTCCGGTGGCCTGCATCAGCTGCACCTGGAACGGGCGCGGATCGATTTCGGCGAGCAGGTCGCCGGCCTTCACGTGCTGGCCTTCGTGGAACAGCACCTGCATCAGCTGGCCGTCGACGCGGCTTCTGACGGTGACGGTATTGAGCGGCGTCACCGTGCCCAGCCCGTTCAGGTAAACGTGAATGTCGCCGGTCTTCGCCACGGCGGTGCCGACCGGCATCGCGCGCGCGGCATTGGCGCTGTGCCGGCCCCGTCCCTGCTGCGCGACGGCCGGTTCGATCACATAGTTGTAGATGCCGGCGCCCGCCACGCACAGCAGCGCCAGCCCGATCCACCACCACTGTCGCGGAGAACGGGACACCGGCCGTGCCCGGCGTGGCGGCTGCGGCTCATCGGTTTTGTTCTGATTTTCGTTCATGATCGAAGGTGACCGTCATCCGGAAATGTGAATTCGCGGCATCGCGCCGCGATTCCGGTGCATGAGAATCGCGAAGATGTTCAGGCCTGCTGATGGAATGCGGGTCAAGGTGATGGCCGCTGCAAAATACCCGTCATGGTACCGCGTTGCCATAGGTCCTGGCGAGACATGCCGAATCATGGATCCTCCCGTGGGGCGGAACGGTCCGGTTCCACCGCTTCAAGCCGATGCGCAATTGTCTGCCCATCCGGTTTCACAAATGCTTCCATGGTGACGGAGTTTGTTACAAATTGTTTCACTGCCGACAGCCGGCAGGGGGCGCGGCGGTCACCGCGGACCTGTCCGCGCCGAACCCGCGTGCGCGTCGTCCGGGAGGATACGGCGTGAATGGCAAAGCGCCGGGGTTCAATTCCGGCCATCCCGGAATCGCCCGGCAGGCGCTTCACGCCGTCATCGGATCAGAAAGCTGAATCCGTGCTTCTCGAAACCGAGCGACTCGTAGAACCGGTGCGTTTTCTCGCGGCTGAGATGGCTGGACAGCGCCATCTTGTAGCAGCCGGCGTCGCGGCAGCGCTCCATCGCGAACTGCATCATCTGCTTGCCGATGCCGTGCCCCTGCCACGCCGGATCTACGACTACATCCTCGACAAGGCCGTGCGGCATGCCGCCATGCGCGATGCTGTCGATCACGATCAGCACGAACGTGCCGACGATCCGCTCCCGCACAACGGCGACGTACAGATGATGGCGCGGGAAGCTTTGAAGGTGTTCGAAGATGTGCTGCGCCTCGGTCGGCGACAGCGGCCTGTCGTGCCCGACGTCGAGCTGTTTCAGCAGCGTCAGCACCGCCGGCAGGTCGGCGGCGACTGCGTCCCGGATCCGGATGTCCATGCAAGGTTCTCTTTTTCGATTGCGGCGTCGTGTCCCGCGAGCATCATCGTGCAATAGGGGCGAGTTTACAGGATTGCGCCGCCCGGACTTTTTCTTCCGGTGTGATGGGCAATGTGTTCGGCGAGGGATGTTGCCGCGTAGCGTGAATTTTGACGGAATATCCATGGCGCAAGGCCTGTTAAGGCATGCAATACAGGTTCTATCGACACAGCGGAGCAAGCGCATGGTTGCCGGACTCTGTCTGATGGCTGCGTTGAACGGCCACGTTGCCGACCCGGTGGACGTCGCCGTTGCGCACTACCGGACGATACGTTCGTACGAAGTTACCGTGCGGTCATCGAGCGCCGGAGAATCGCAGATCATTCACTACAGCTACCGCAAGCCCGGTTTCATCCGGATGGAGTTCGTCGAACCGCATCGCGGTGCGGTGCTGATCTACGATCCCAACACCCGCAAGGCGCGGCTCTGGCCTTTCGGTATTTCGACGTTTCCGTCATTCACGCTCGATCCGGACAACTCGCTGATTCAGGGCTCGGGCGGGCAGCGGGTTGATCACTCGGATGTCGGCGCGCTGCTGGACAACGTCCAGGCGTTGCAGCGCGGTGGTACGACGCGCGTCATCGGCGGGCAGGAGCTGTTGGGGCTGCCGACACTGCATGTCATGGTCCGTGGCGAGTCGGGTGCGACCGCCACAAACGTTGCGCGCTACGATCTGTGGTTCGATACGTCGAACTGCATGCCGGTGAAAGTGGAGAGCCGCGACACGCATGACGAATTGATCGAGACCGTGGTGATGGATGATTTCCGGATCGACGTCGATTTTCCGGAACACTTCTTCGATCCGTGAACCGCCGCCGCAATGGCTGATTACAATTTCGTCACGGTATGGCACATCGAGGCGCCGATTCACGACGTGTGCGCCGCGATTCAGCACGTGGTGCGCTGGCCGCAATGGTGGCAGGGCGTGGAGCGGATCGAAGCGCTGCAGACCGGCGATCACCGCGGCGTCGGCAGCGTGCTGCGCTGCACGTGGAAAAGCCGCATGGCGTACCGGCTGACATTCGATGTACGCATCACGCGTGTCGAGCCGCTGCTGCTGGTTGAGGGCGTCGCCAGCGGCGAACTGGAAGGCGTCGGGTGCTGGCGCTTTTCGCGCCACGGCGCGGTGACCGTGGTGCGCTATGACTGGCGGGTGCGTACCACGCGGCGCTGGATGAATCTGCTGGCACCGGTGGCACGCACGCTGTTCCGCCGGAATCATGATGCGCTGATGCGCGCCGGCGCGCATGGACTGGCGCATATGCTCGGCGCGCGGCTGCTTGGCGTCACGCAACGCTGAGCGGCGCGTTTGTGTCAACCTCGTGCACCGTGGGTGCATTGCGTGTGCTGATTCTGGCGGCCGTTGCCGCCGCAGTCGCGTCCACGCTGATGCAGATCCTGTTGTGGTGGGGATTCACCGGCGTATCGCCGTGGCCGCTGCTGTCGCGAGACGCCCGTCTGACCGCGGCGATCGTCATGGGACAGACGGTGCTGCCGCCGTCCGGCACGTTCGATCCGGTGGTGTGGCTGGTGGCGGCGTTCATCCATTTCACGCTGTCGATCATTTATGCGGCGATCGTGATGTACCCGGCGTCGCGCGTCGGTGTTGCGGCCGGCATGGTCTTCGGTGCCGCCGCCGGCGTCGTGGTCTATATCGTGAATCTTTACGGCTTCGCGGCGATTTTTCCGTGGTTCGTCCAATCTCGCGGCGGGATCACGCTGCTCGCTCACGCCGTGTTCGGGATGACGCTGGCCGGAACCTGTGCGGCACTGTGCGCAGGTCGGAGAACAGCAGCCTGCCGCAACTGAAAGGCTGGTAGAGGCCGGCAGATCGGCTGCATGCCCGGTTGCAAGCTGCGCTGCGCGTTTATAATGACGGCATTTCACATTGTTGACATGTTTCCGTACGGATTCGTGTCTGGAGAGCTGTTCATGAGCACATCACTGTCTGCGGCGGCCACGATGGATCGTCGTCGCCATGCGGTTGAAGCCTGCCTGGAGCGCGTGCGGACGGCCGAGAAGCGCTACGGTGCGGGGCCGGAACTGATCGCCGCACTGAAGCCGATAATGACCGACCTGGCTTTGCAGGCCGAGCTGTTTCCGCTGGAAAGCTTCCCGGTCGCCGCCGGCAAGCAGGGTGCACTCTACGAGCTGTCGGTCGATCCGGACTGCCGTTTCGCGCTGTACGCATCGGCTGGCGTGCCCGGAAAGTTCCAGCCGCCGCACGATCACACGACATGGGCGGTGATTTCGGGCGTGCACGGTGACGAGCACAACGTGCTGTACGAGCGTGTCGATGACCGTTCCGCCGCGGGACGCGGGCGCATTGAAAAGCGCAGCGAGCTGACGGTACGCCGCGGCAATGCCATCGGTTTTCTCGGACATGATTTCCACACGATCGAAGTGATCAGCCGCACGCCGGCGCTGCACCTGCATCTCTACGGCCGGGCGCTCGACCAACTCGAAGGGCGTGTGTACTTCCCGCAAACCTCCGGCGGCGAGTACAAGCGCTTCATGGCGAAGCCCGATCTCAACGCGCCGCTGGTCGACGCGCAGGCGCTGCATGCGATGCTGCAGGACGGCGGTGAACTCGCCGTGATCGACGTGCGCGAAGGCGGCGTGTTCGCGCGCGCGCATCTGTTTCACGCGTCATCGGTTCCGCTGTCGCTGCTGGAGCTGCGCATTCCGGCGCTGGCGCCGAACAAACGCGTGCGCGTGGTGCTGGTCGATGATGACGGCCGGCTGGCGCAGGCGGCGGCGCGCAAGATGCGGCGCGCCGGCTATCTCAATCTGGCCGTGCTCGGCGGCGGTGTGGACGGCTGGGAGCAGGCCGGTCATTCGCTGTATGGCGGGGTCAACGTTCCGAGCAAGGCGTTCGGCGAATTCATCGAGCACGAGATGCAAACGCCGCGCATTCCGGCGCAGGAACTGAACCGGCTGAAAACGGACGGGCAATCGATGGTGATCCTCGACAGCCGGCCGCTTCCGGAGTACGAGGCGATGAGCATCCCGGGGGCGATGGATTGTCCGGGCGCCGAACTGGTTTATCGTGTACATCAGGCGGCAGTGTCGGACGACACGCTGGTCGTGGTCAACTGCGCCGGGCGCACGCGCAGCATCATCGGCGCGCAATCGCTGATCAATGCCGGTGTGAAGAACCGCGTCGTCGCGCTGGAAAATGGCACGATGGGCTGGCATCTCGCCGGTTTCACGCTTGATCACGGCAAGACCAATATCGCTCCGGCGCCGTCGGCCGCTGCACGTGAAAAAGCCCGCACGGCGGTACAGGCCGTCGCGCGGCGCTACAACGTAACATTCATCGACGCGGCCACCCTCGAACAATTCCGGCACAACGGCGAGCGTACGCTGTATGTGTTCGACGTCAGGCTGCCCGATGCGTACGAAGCGGGGCATCTGCCGGGAGCGCTGTCAGCGCAGGGTGGCCAACTGGTGCAGGCGACCGACACCTACGCCGCGGTGCGCAACGCGCGCATCGTGCTGGTCGACGACGATGCGGTGCAGGCAGTGATGACGGCGTCGTGGCTGAAGCAGATGGGATGGCGCGAAGTGTACGTGCTCGAAGGCGGACTGGCGGGCTGGGCATTGCAGAAAGGCGCTGCACCGATGCAAACGCTCGGAGAGCTTCCACAGGCGGAAATGCTGCCGGTGGCGGCGCTCAAAGAAGCGATCGCCGCCGGCAATGTCGAAGTCGTCGATTGCGATGACAGCCGCCAATACCGCAAGGGGCACGTTGCTGGCGCATGGTGGGCAGTGCGCTCGCGGTTTGCGGAATGTCTGGCGAAGCTCGAGCGCGACAAAAAGTTCGTATTCACGTCCGCTGACGGCTTGCTCGCGCGTTATGCCGCGGCCGATGCGGTGCAACTCGGTTATGCCGCGGTCTATCTCGACGGCGGCACCCGCGCCTGGATGGCGGGCGGCGCGCAGCTGGAAGCATCGGACGACCGGCTGCTGACCGCGGCCGACGACGTGTTTTACCGCCCGTACGACAACAGTTCCGATCGGGAGGCAAAGATGCGGGAATATCTGACGTGGGAAATCGGACTGGTCGAGCAGGTCAAAGAAGATCCGACCGTGCGTTTCACGACGCGGCCCGAATAGCCTGCGCTCCACCACAATAAAACGTACGGATTTCTGCCGCGCTTTTCACTACTCCGTCGGCTCCGCTGCCTGCGGCTCCGCATCAGCGGTGGTGGGGGGCGCAGTGCTGCCGGCGGTTTCGACGCGGTAGATCCACGCCAGCAATTCGGCGACCGCGACATACAAGGCGGGCGGGATCCGCGCATCGAGATTGACCTGCATCAGCAGGGCCACCAGTTGCGGCGATTCGTGCACGAAAATTCCGGCTTCATGCGCACGCCGGATGATTTCGTCGGCGACCATGCCTTGTCCGCGTGCAACCACCACCGGCGCCGCATCGCCACTGGCGTAGCGCAGCGCGACCGCGTGCTGCAGTGAATCAGGATGCGTCGCCATGTTCGACCCGGATCGCCGCAACATCAAACGCACGTGCATCCAGCGCCGCGGCCAGCGACTCTACGGTGGCGCGCAGACGCTCGGCGCTTTCGCCGGTGTCCGAACGCAGCGCCACGTCGAGATGCTGTCCAGTGAGCGCGATGCTTGCGTTCACCGTGCCCAGAAGCGGCAGCGTTAGTTCGAGCCGCGTGCGCCAGGTCTTCTCGATGCCGGTGTGCGCCGCCGGTGAATCATCGGCGATGTGGATCGATGCCGGTTGTCCCGGCCACGGCTCGCCGTGCCACGCGATCTGCTGCGCAACCAGCGTCTGCAGTTGAAGGCGCAGCAGTGACGCCGCATGATCAGGCAGCGGCTGCATTGCGGCATTCGATTGTTGTGCGCCGGCTGCGGCGACGGGGTCGGCGGCAGTGCCGACAGCGGCGGGCAATCCGTGCCACTGCGCCTGCGGTTCGGATTGCAATTGCTGCTGCGGATACTGCTGCAACGTCCATTGCGCAAGATGGGATTCATAGAACAGCCCGCTGTCCATGATCGAGCGCTGCAGCGCCAGCGCCAGTTCGGCAGCCGTCGGCGGCGGTTGCGGCAGCAGTGGAGCGGACGGGCTGATGGCCGGTGCCGTGCCATGTCCGGCGGCGGCTGCGTCACCTAGCAGACGCGCAACAGTGCTCAGGCGCAGCGCCAGCGCCGCGTTTTCGGATGCTGCCGGATCTGTGCTTGCGGCCGGCGGCGCGAAACCATTGGCGGGCCGCGCCGCAGCGGCGTCGCCACGGTTGCTGATACGGTCGGCGGCGGGATGCGGTGAGGCCTCTCCGCCGTATCCGGACGGGACGGGATGTCCGGCGGCCGGGTTCGGATTGTGCAGCTGCC
This sequence comes from Betaproteobacteria bacterium, assembly GCA_040255885.1. GTDB lineage: Bacteria > Pseudomonadota > Gammaproteobacteria > Burkholderiales > JBDZVW01 > JBDZVW01. The sequence goes on along the minus strand of JBDZVW010000024.1, from coordinate 4,618 downwards.
GCCCGCGCGGCTGTGGCGAACGGCCGGGCAGTGCGGAGGTCGGCCTGGCCGGTGCGACCGCGGCCGCCGGATTTACCGTGCCCGGCGGTTCGCCTTTTGCCTGCAACGCTTTCAGCAGGAAATCGACCGGATGAAAGTTGATCACAGGCAGCGCCGGTCACTTTGCCGGGGCAAGTGGCAATCAGTTGTGATAGGCGCGCTTCAATTGCCGCGACGTGCGGCTTCCGCGCATCAGGGACTCCAGTTCGCGCAGCCGCGGCTGTGCCAGGTCGCGGATCTGTGCGTCGGCGGCCAGCACCTGCCGTATGATTTCGGATTTGCGCTGCTGGACGGGGGCGTCGAGCGGTTCATGACGATCGCCGATCGCACGCAGATGTGCAACCAGCCGCGAGCAGGATTGCTCGGCTTCGACCAGCCGGTCCCATTCGCCGTTCTGTGCGGCATGCAGCATCGACTGCAGCACCTGCCCGATCGACTCGTAATACATCAGCATCGTATGTTGAGTTTCCATGTCAGGCGCCCGCCTGTCCGGCGGCCGTGATCGTGGTGCGTGCGGTCCGTGCCACGGCGCCGTTGCCGGCCGTGGCGTCTATCGCTTCCCACGCCGATTTGAGATCGCGCAGCAACCGTGTCACTTCGGCCAGTGCCTCGGCATCATTGTGCAGGTTGGCGGCCAGCAGGCGGCGGCCCATGTAGTCGTAAAGTTCGTGGAGCTGTATTGCGATGCTGCCGCCGCGGCCGGGGTCGAGACTGGCCTTCAGACCCTCGTCGATGATCATGATCGCGCGCGAAATGGCATGGCCCTTCTGTGCCGCACGCTGCGCCGCGAGATGGGATCCGGCTTCCGTCACGGCCAGCAGCGCGCCCTCATAAAGCATCACGATGAGCCGCTGCGGACTGGCGGCGGCGACACCGGTTTCGAGTCCGATACGGGAGTAGGTTTTTGCAACGTGGCTGGTGGCGATCATCAGTCGGTCCGGTCAGTGGGTGTGGTGTTTATATCGGACGCATTCGCCAAAGCCTGAGGCCATCGTCCGGATTGCAATCGTCACTTGCTGCTGCTGCCGGTAATCTTCGGCAGGTTGGCCAACTGCTGCTGCAGAAAAGTGCTGGTCGAATTAAGGCTTGACATCAACTGGTCCAGCGCCGTGAACTGCGCGCGGTAGCGCTGCTCGGCCGCGTCCGCCTGGTCATTCACCGCCTGTTCCTGCTGCTGCAGATCCTTGATCGTGACGTTGATGCCGTCGGTGCGGCTCGCCAGCATGCCATCGTCGCCGAGGAAGCCGTCAATCAGTGACTGCAGGCGCGACGCGTAGCCCTGGCTGACCGTGATCGTGCCGCGGTTGCCGGTACTGCCACCCACGATGTCGAGCTTGAGCCCGTCGACCGCACTGCCGCTGGCGCCGATGAGCGTGCGTCCCGAGCCGGATGCCGGCAGGCCGTCGATGGTGCCGGCGACGTCGACTCCGGCAATGGTGGCGGGTGCCGAGCCGAACAGATTGTCGGCTGCCGCGCCGGCGCCGATGCCGACCTTCGAGGCGCTGCCGAAGCGGTTCGACGTGATCGACAGCACGCCGGCCGATGCGGTGACGGTGACGCCGATGCCATCGTCCGCGAACGCGCTGTTGCCGTTGATCCGGCTTTGCAGCTCGGCGGCGAGCGCGTCGGCGCTGGCGTAGGTACCGGCGCCGATCGTCACGTTCGCGCTGATGCCGTCAATGGTGAGATCGAAACTGTCGTTGCTGCCGCTGGTGATGGCCAGTCCGGCCGCGGCACTGCCACTGAGCCGGCCCTGTGATGCGGCCTGCGTCAATTGCACCGCGTAGGTCCCGGGTTGGGTATTCGCGCCCGCAGCGCGGTAGTTCACCAGATCGTCGGCGGCGGTGCCGGCCTCGGCGAACAGTCTGCCGATGAGGTCGGGCTGGTCCTGTATCACCTGCTGCAGCTTGGTATCGTCGACCGCGAGTGTGCCGTCGTCCTGCAGCGTGATGCCGATGTCGGGCAGGGCGGCCGTTTTTCCGGGCGCATAGGCGACCGACAGCGACAGCACGGAGCGCACGCTGCGCTCGATCGACAGCGCAGTGGAGTCGCCCTGCAGCGGTGCCGCGACCTTGGTGTCAGCGTTATACGCAGTGAGGTTTTTCAGCGTGGTGGTGAAGCTGTTGTAGGCGTCGACGAATTTTTGTGTGGCCGCCTGGATCGCATCGGTGTCAGTGGCTATCGTCAGCGTCGTCGGCCCGGCACCCGCCTTCAGCAGATTCAGCGTGACGCCTTCGAGCGCATCGCCGATGGTGTTCGAGCTTTTGCTGACGGTGATGCCGTCGATCACGACGTTGGCATTTTGAGCGGCAACGATCTCGCTGAGATTGCGGCCGCTGCCGGCGGCCGCGGTCGGATCGTAAGCCAGCTGCGACAGGCCGGCGCCGTCGGTATTCGTGCCATCATCATCGGCGACCGTGACCTTCAAGCTGTTCGCGGTGCCGCTGTTCTGCGAGCTGAACACCAGCACGTCGCCGCTGCCGTCGTTGATGATGCTCGCGGACACCCCGATGTCGGCGGCATTGACCGCATCGCGGATGCCGCTCAGCGTATTGCTGCCGGGCGCGATCGTGACGGTATGCGCGGACTGGTCCGGATTCAGCGTGAACGTGTTGTTGCCGCTGTCGTAGGTACCGAATTCGAACGCCAGCGAGCCGGTGCCGACCGGCGTGGTCGAATCGGTGAACGTGGTACTGCGCAGATGCTGGGCCTGCGCCAGCTGCTGCACGTCGATGGTATGCGTGCCGGCCGCGACGTCGCTGGTTGCCGACGCGGTCAGCAGCGTGGTGTCGCCGACGTCGGCGCTGACCTGCTGAAAACTGGCGACTGTCGACAGGCCCTGCATCGCCGACTGCAGCGTGCTCAGCGAGCCCTTCAGCGAGCCGAACGCGGACAACTGCGCCTGGTAACTCGCCTCCCGCTGCTGCAGATTGACGAGCGGCTGCTTGTCGACAGCGACCAGCTGGTCGATGAGGCTGTTGACGTCGAGTCCGGAGCCGATGCCGGGCGCAGTGATCGGAGGGGTGGTGGTCGCCATGCGTAGGGTCCTTGTCTGAGATCCGGATCAGGCCTCGGCGCGCAGCATCAGGCCGCGCAGGCGGTCGATTGCGTGCATGATCGCAAGCTGCTCCTCGGACGGAATCTGGCGGATGACTTTCCGGCTGCCTTTGTCGTAGAGGGTTGCGATCGTGGTTCCGGTCTCGGGATCGATACTGAAGCGCAGACTGCGGTTGACCGGCTGCAGATACTGGTTGACTTCGTCGGCGACACGCTGCAGGCCGGCCACCGTCGGAGTTTCCGCCGTTCGCGCCACGGCGGCGGCGCCGTGCGGCCGATTGCCGGATACCGTCGTGCCGTGCGGAATTTCCGCAAGGGCGGCGGAACTGGGCGGAGGAATTTTCATGGGTGTTGTGACAAATCGAAAGACCGGGAAACCGTTCACGCGACGCCGGCGGAAATCCCGCCGGCGTCGCGATTTGCGATGACGTCCGATGCATCAGCTGCGGAGCAGGGTCAGCACGTTGTTCGGCAGGCTGTTCGCCTGTGCCAGAATCGCGGTACCTGCCTGCTGCAGGATCTGGTTGCGGGTCATCGACGCGGTTTCGGCGGCGAAGTCCGCGTCCTGGATGCGCGAGCGCGATGCCGACAGGTTCTGCGATACCGCCTGCAGGTTCGCGATCGTGGACTCGAAACGGTTCTGCACCGCACCCAGGTCACTGCGCATCGAGCTGATCGACGCCAGAGCCGAGTCGATGCGGCTGATCGTATCGTCGGCCCCCGCCACCGTCGTCACGCTGCTGCCGGCCAGGTTCCCGCTGACCGCGACAGCAGTGCCCACGTTGCTGAAGCCGAGGTTACCGGCGCCGGTGCCGGCCTTGGCGCCGGCCACCGTCAGCGCATCTTGCGAGTTCAGATGGATTTCGCCGCCAGTGCTGTCGTAATAGGCCGAGACCCCTTCGATGCCCTTGGCGTTGATCGCGTCGACCAGGCTTTGGGCATCCTTGTAGGTGCCGGCCATGTCGGTGCCGTTGATCGTCAGATCGCCGGCGGCGAGCGTCAGACCGGCGGTTCCGGTGGTGGCATCCGAGCCATCGACGTTGCTGGTAATGAACGAAGCGTCGGTGCCGCCGACGGTGATCGCGCTGGCAGAGCCGGTCGCAGCCGTAGTGATGGTGAAGCCGTCGGTTCCACTGGCGGCAACGGTGTACACGCCGGAACCGGCACCCGTGTCCAGCTGAGTCTGTACAGCGGAGACCAAAGCCCCCTGGTTCGCATAACTCGAGTCCAGCGTCACGGTGTTGCCGTCGATCGTGAAAGTCTTGCTCGAGGAACTGAAGTCGAGACCGCTGCCGTTGGCGGCGGTTGCTACCGACGCGGTCGCGGCGGTGCCGGTTGCCGCAAACAGGCCGCTTACATCACCACTCGCCGAAGTGGCGATTTGGCCGACCTGGCTCGCGCCGGCACCCTGGCTCAGGTCGACGGTAATCGTTTCACCGACGTTGGCGCCGACCTGGAACGCGGCGCTGCCGAAGCTGCCGTCGAGCACGTGGCGGCCGTTGAACGTGGTCTGCTGCGAAAT
>JBDZVW010000302.1:0-3817 GCA_040255885.1 Betaproteobacteria bacterium | reverse complement strand
GTCTTCAGTGATATCGGCGGCTTAGCTGATGCACTGCATCAACGAGGGCGCGGGCGTGATCCGGAGGGGTAAAGCGTGAAATCCCGTGGCCCAGATTGAAGACGTGACCGCCGCCGTGGCCGTACGCGTCCAGGATACGTCCGGTCTCGCGGCGGATGATCTCCGGACTCGACATCAATATCATCGGATCGAGGTTGCCCTGCAACGCCACCTGCGTGCCGACGCGGCGACGTGCGTCGCTGATGTCCGTCATCCAGTCGAGTCCGATCGCATCGCAGCCACAGGCAGCGATATCTTCCAGCCACAGACCGCCGCCCTTCGTGAACACAATGTTCGGCACGCGCGCGCCATCCGCCTCTTTTTTCAGACCGTCGATTATCCAATGGATGTAGCGCAGCGAAAATTCACGGTAGGCCTGTTGTGACAGCACGCCGCCCCAGGTATCGAACAGCATTACGGCCTGCGCGCCGGCCGCGATTTGCGCATTGAGATAGTCTACGACGGTCGCGGCGTTGACGCTGAGAATGTGGTGGAGCAGCTCGGGCCGTGAATAAAGCAATGTCTTGACGGTGCGGAATTCCGTGGAGCCTTCGCCTTCGATCATGTAACAGGCCAGCGTGAAGGGGCTCCCGGAAAATCCGATCAGCGGCACGCGTCCGGCCAGCGAGCGGCGCGTCTGCGCGATGGCATCGTTTACATAGTGCAGGGTGTCGAGGTCCGGCGCATGCAATGCTTTAATGTCACGCTCTTCGCGCAATGGACGCTCCAGACGCGGGCCCTCACCGTCGACGAAGCGAAGACCCAGCCCCATCGCGTCCGGAATCGTCAGGATATCGGAAAAAATGATTGCGGCATCGAGATCGAAGCGCTGCAGAGGCTGCAGCGTGACTTCGGTTGCCAGATCGGGGTTGCGGCACAGCTCGATGAAACTGCCGGCGCGTGCGCGCGTGATGTTGTATTCGGGCAGATAGCGCCCCGCCTGGCGCATCATCCATACCGGGGTATAGGGTGTGGGCTGTCGCAGCAGCGCACGGATCAGCGTGTCGTTTTTTAAATTCATAGGATCGAGGATTGGGGATCGAAGGCTGAGGGTAACACGACCGGCGCGCGCAGCCGGACGCAAACATTACTCAATCCTCAATCCCCGGTCCTCAATCCTGCGCCACTACCGCGGCAGCTCGGATGCGCCCATCAGAAACGCATCGACCGCATGCGCACACTGTCGTCCTTCGCGAATCGCCCATACCACCAGCGACTGGCCGCGGCGCATGTCGCCGGCGGCGAACACCTTTTCGGCAGAAGTGCGATAGTGATCGGTGTCAGCCTTGACGTTGCTGCGTGCGTCTTTTTCGACGTTCAGCTCCCCCAGCAGGCCGTCCTGCACCGGCCCCAGGAATCCCATCGCCAGCAGCACCAGGTCCGCTTTCATCGTGAACTCGGAGCCGGGCACTTCGTACATCTTCCCGTCTTTCCATTCGACACGCGCGGCGATCAGTTTTTCGACCCGACCGTTGCGTCCCTCGAAGCGCTTGGTCGCGACAGCCCAATCGCGATCACAGCCTTCTTCCTGTGAACTGGAGGTGCGCAGCTTGATCGGCCAGTACGGCCACACCAGCGGCTTGTTTTCCTGTTCCGGCGGCTGCGGCAGCAATTCGAACTGGGTGATCGACAATGCGCCCTGGCGATTGGAAGTGCCGATGCAGTCGGAGCCGGTGTCGCCGCCGCCGATCACGATCACGTGCTTGCCTTCGGCGACGATCTGATGTGGCACGTTGTCTCCGGCAACCACCCGGTTCTGCTGTGGCAGGAACTCCATCGCGAAGTGAATGCCGTCGAGCTCGCGTCCCGGCACCGGCAGGTCGCGCGGCTGTTCGGCACCGCCGGCCAGCACCACCGCGTCGAATTCATCGACCAGCGCCTGCACCGGCACGTCCTTGCCGACGTGCTGTTTGACGCGGAATTCCACGCCTTCCGCACGCATCTGTTCGATGCGGCGATCGATGTGGCGCTTCTCCATCTTGAAGTCCGGAATGCCGTAACGCAGCAGCCCGCCGATGCGGTCGGCCTTTTCGAACACCACGACGTCGTGGCCGGCGCGCGCCAGCTGCTGCGCGCAGGCGAGGCCGGCCGGACCGGAGCCGATGATCGCGACGCGCTTGCCGGTTTTCACCTGCGGCGGCTGCGGCACCACCCAGCCCATCTCCCAGCCCTTGTCGATGATCGCGTGCTCGATCGACTTGATGCCGACCGGGTCGTTGTTGATGTTGAGCGTGCACGCCGTCTCGCACGGTGCCGGACAGATGCGGCCGGTGAACTCGGGGAAATTGTTGGTCGAATGCAGCACCTCGAGCGCACGCTGCCAGTCCTGCCGGTAAACCAGATCGTTCCAGTCCGGAATGATGTTGTTGACCGGGCAGCCGCTCATGCAGAACGGCGTGCCGCAGTCCATGCAGCGCGCGCCCTGCAGGCCGGCCTGCTCGTCGGTCAGCGCCGCGATGAATTCACGATAGTGATGGACGCGTTCCCGTGGCGCCTCGGAGGCTTCCTGTTGGCGCGCGAATTCCAGAAATCCGGTTATTTTTCCCATTCTGTACTGTCTCTCAGGCGGCGATCTGGCCGTTCTTCGCAGCCAACTCGGTCAATGCACGCCGGTATTCGTTCGGGAACACCTTGACGAAGCGCGGCCGGTACTGCGCCCATTCGGCGAGGATGCGTCGCGCTTCGGCGCTGCCGGTATGATGCGCGTGGTGCTCGATCAGCCGCTTGAGGATCGCTTCGTCGGCGTAGCCCTGATGCCACAGCTCGCGCGGCAGGCGCGCCTCCTGTTCGGCTTCCGCGACTACCGGCTCGAGCGTCACCATCGCCAGATTGCAGCGGCTTTCGAACAGGCCGTCTTCGTCGAGCACGTAGGCGATGCCGCCCGACATGCCGGCCGCGAAGTTGCGTCCGGTCTTGCCCAGTACCGCCACGGTGCCGCCGGTCATGTATTCGCAGCCGTGATCGCCGACGCCTTCGACCACCGCCTCCGCCCCCGAATTGCGCACCGCGAAGCGCTCGCCGGCAACGCCACGGAAGTAGGCTTCGCCGGTGATCGCGCCGTAGAGCACGACGTTGCCGATGATGATGTTGTCGCGCGGCTCGCCGCGGAACTTCGGCGACGGCTGGACTGCGATGCGACCGCCGGACAGTCCCTTTCCGCAATAGTCGTTGGTGTCGCCGATCAGGTCGAGCGTGATGCCGTGCGCGAGGAACGCGCCGAAGCTCTGGCCGGCGGAACCGGCAAAGCGCAGGTGGATGGTGTCGTCCGGCAAGCCGTCGTGACCATAGCGTTTGGCGACTTCGCCTGACAGCATCGTGCCGACGGTACGGTTGACGTTGCGGATCGGCATTTCGATCCGCACCTTTTCGCCGCGCTCGAGCGCGGGCTGGGCGAGCTCGATCAGCCGGTTGTCGAGCGCGCGCGCCAGCTCGTGGTCCTGCGCCTCGCAATGACGGCGCGCCACTTCCGGTCCGACCTGCGGCTGATGGAAGATCTTCGAGAAATCCAGCCCCTTTGCTTTCCAGTGATCAATCCCGTGGTGCATGTCGAGCAGATCGGCGCGCCCGACCAGGTCGTCGAAGCGGCGGATGCCGAGCTGCGCCATCAGCTCGCGGATTTCCTCGGCGACGAAGAAGAAGTAGTTGACCACGTGCTCGGGCTTGCCCGAGAAACGCTTGCGCAGCACCGGATCCTGCGTTGCGACGCCGACCGGGCAGGTGTTGAGATGGCACTTGCGCATCATGATGCAGCCTTCGACCACCAGCGGCGCGGTGGCAA
>JBDZVW010000301.1:0-3820 GCA_040255885.1 Betaproteobacteria bacterium | reverse complement strand
GCTGGAACAAGGTCGAGCTGCGCCTCAGCACCCACAGCGCGGGCGGGATCACGGGGCCGGTCGAGGACGCGCTGCGCGCGATCGGCGGCGTTGCCGATGTCAGCCGTGCCGCGGACACGCTGTTCCGGATCGCTGTCGCGGACAACGCCGATCCCACCGATGAGCTGGTCGCAAGCGCGGTGCGCAACGGCTGGGGACTGTACCAGTTGAGTCCGGCACAGACCAGCCTCGAGGACGTGTTCGTCAACCTGACCACACGGGAGGCATCGTGATATTCACACTAGCCGCGAAGGAGCTGAAGGCGCTGTTCATTTCGCCGCTGGCGTGGCTGGTTCTGGTGCTGTTCCAGTTCATCATCGGTTTCAGTTTTCTGAAGCGCCTCGACGGCTACCTGCAGATGCAGCCGCAGCTCGCGCTGCTGCCGCATCCGCCGGGCGTCACCGCGCTGGTGGTGGCGCCGACCTATGGCACGGCGGCGGTGATCCTGCTGTTCGCGGTGCCGCTGCTGGCGATGCGCATGATCGCCGAGGAGCGCCGCAACCAGACGATGACGCTGCTGACTTCGAGTCCGTTGACGATGACCACGATCGTGCTCGGCAAATTCGCCGGGCTGCTGGGCTTTCTGCTGATCGTGATCGCGCTGGTGACGCTGATGCCGGTGATGCTGACCGCCGGCGGCACGATCGATTTCGGGCTGCTGGCGGCACTGGTGATCGGGCTGGTTCTCACCGCCGCCAGTTTCGCCGCGGTAAGCCTGTTCGTATCGAGCCTGACGGCACATCCGGTGGGCGCGGCGGTGGCGGCGTTCGGCGTGCTGCTGGCGATGGTGCTGCTGGGCGAAGCCGCCGCCGAGGGGCTGCGCGAGCGCGGCTGGCAGGCGGCGGCCAGCATGGTGCAGGTGCTGGCGCCGCTCGACAATTTCGACAGCTTCACGCGCGGCCTGGTCGACAGCTACAGCACCGTCTGCCTGATACTGCTGACGCTGACATGCCTGGCGCTGGCGATCCGGCGCCTCGACGCACTACGGCTGAAAGGCTGACATGCAGGTCAACCGCCGTCTCCGGCTGCAGCTGTTGTTTCAGAACGGTCTGTTCGTCGTGCTGCTGATTGCTGCCGCCGCGCTGGTGGGCTATCTCGCGCACGAGTACCGTGGCCAGTGGGATCTGACACAGAACCGCAGCAACACACTGTCACCGGCGACGCTCCACATCCTGCACCAGATCAAGGGACCGGTCACGATTACCGCCTACGCGACGCAGCACGATCCACGGCTGGGCGACATGCAGCACAAGATACGCAGCTTCCTCGCGCCCTACCGGCGTGCCAAGCCTGATCTCACCGTCAGCTTCATCGACCCGCGCGATCATCCGAAGCTGGTCGAAGCCGCCGGCGTCACGGTCGACGGCGAGATGGTGATCGAATACGACCACCGCTCCGAGCACTTAAGCAAATATACCGAGGAAGCATTCGCGAACACGCTGATGCAGCTGGCGCGCGGCGCGACCCGCACCGTGTTCTTTCTCGACGGCCATGGCGAACGCAAGCTGAACGGCGTCGCCAACTTCGACCTCGGCGACTTCGGCAAACAGCTGCAGAACAAGGGGTTCAAGATCAACAGCCTCAACCTCGGCATCGCGCAGCAGGTGCCGTCGGATGCGGCAGTTCTGGTGATTGCCTGCCCGCAGGTCGACCTGCTGCCGCAGGAAGTGTCCAAGATCCAGCGCTACGTCGAGCACGGCGGCAATCTGCTGTGGCTGATCGACTCGGACAATCTCCATGGACTGCAGCCGGTCGCCGCGCTGTTCGGTCTCAAGCTTGACGCCGGCACGGTGGTCGACCTGACACTGCGCAAGAACGATGCGCCGCCGGTGATGGCGGTGGCCGCCGCCTATACGCAGCATGCGATCACGCACAACTTCCATCTCAACACCGTATTTCCGTTTGCGCACCGCATCGCCGCCACCGCGCCCAAGGGCTGGCAGGTGACGCCGCTGATCAAGGTCGCGCAGCACGGCTGGCTCGAAACCGGCAAGCTCGATGACGCGCCGACGTTCGACCGCGACAGCGACATCGTCGGGCCGATCAACATCGCGACCACCTTCGAGCGCAAGATCGACGGCCGCGATCAACGCGCAATGGTGGTCGGCGACGGCGACTTCCTGTCGAACACCTACCTCGGCGTCGCCGGCAACCTCGATCTCGGCATCAACATGGTCAACTGGCTGGCTGGCGACGACAACCTGATCACGATACAGCCACGCACGACGGTCGATGCCCATCTCGCGCTCGACACGGCCCGACTTTACCTGATCACATTCAGCCTGCTGGTGATACTGCCGCTGATATTCGTCATTGCCGGTGGCGTGATCTGGTGGCGCCGCCGCCGATCGTGATCACTACACGGATGCGGCGGCGATGAAGGCACGCTGGCTGCTCAATATCGTGCTGCTGGGGGTTGTGCTCGGGCTGGCGGCGGCGGCCTGGTTCAAGCCGTGGCACCATGCGCCCGCAGAATACCGGCTTTCGGCGCTGAACGCCGCGACGGTCACCACCATTCGTCTGCAGCACGCCGGCGAGCCGGCGGCCACGCTCGAAAAACGGGACGGCAGCTGGCGCCTCACCGCGCCGTTCGCGGCGCCCGCCGACCGCTTCGAAGTCGATCATCTGCTGGCGGTGCTCGGCGTGAAAACGCACGAGCGGCTGGCGGCCACCGACCTCGCGCGCTTCGATCTCGACAAGCCGCAGACGCGGCTCACCATCGGCGGTCAGCACTTCAGCTTCGGCACCGTCAATACAATGTGGAACAAGCAATACGTCGAAACCGGCAACGCGGTCTACCTGATCCCGGCGCGTTACGGCGCCGCGCTGCCCGCTACCGCCGATGACCTGATCGATCGCCGGCTGTTCGCTGCGAACGAAGTGCCGGTCGCATTCACGTTTCCCGATTTTTCGCTCGCGCAGCAGGATGGTTCATGGCGAGCGACACCGCGACGCGCCGATCTGAGCCAGGATGATTTCAACCGTCTGGTCAACACTTGGCGGCATGCGCAGGCGATCGCGGCGCAGCCGGCAAGCGGCGGCGCGCTGCCGGGACAGATCACGATCAAGTTCAAGGACGGCCGCACGCTGGCGCTCGGCATCGTGAAAAAACAGCCCGATCTGATACTGCTGCGGCCCGACCGGAAAATCGAATACCGGTTTCCGCAGGCCGTTGCGGCGCGCATGCTGACGCTGCCGCCGGCAAAACCGGCGAAACCGTAACGGTCCGAGATGCCGGAACTGCCCGAAGTCGAAACCACGCGTCGCGGTCTGGCGCGCATCGTCGGCCACCGCATCGTCACCGCGGTCGTGCGCAACGGGGCGCTGCGATTGCCGATAGCGCCGGCGCTCGCAAATGAAATTGCGGGTCGTGTCATCAGCGATCTCGCACGTCGCGGCAAATATCTGCTGATCGGCTGCGGCGACGGCACGCTGATCGTGCATCTCGGCATGTCGGGGCGGCTGTGGCTGGTCGATCGACGCACACCACCGGATCGCCATGATCATTTCGACCTGGTGCTGGAAAACGGCCAGGCACTGCGCTTGCGCGATCCGCGGCGTTTCGGGCTGGTGCTGTGGCAAGCCGGCGATCCGCTCGCCCATCCGCTGCTGGCGGCGATCGGCCCGGAGCCGCTGTCGGACGCATTCAGCGGCGACGCACTGTATCGCGCGACGCGCGGACGCAGTGCCGCGATCAAACAGGTGCTGATGGACAGCCACGTCGTCGCCGGCATCGGCAACATCTACGCCAGCGAGGCGCTGTTCCGCGCCGGCATCAATC